>CAZGYO010000444.1:0-1506 GCA_964530455.1 uncultured Victivallales bacterium | reverse complement strand
TGAACTGCTGACACAACCTTCGTCAGCCACAAAACCCCCCAGCTTAACGGTTACATTTTTACTGCCAAATATTAGATTTAAGCAAACCGGGACTTATATTCCCTCAACATTTAAGAAATATAAAAAAAGATTGGAGGAGATATTTGAAACGGGGACGACTTCTGCTATCTGAAAGATGTTGCTACCATCTAACTCGCCGTTGCTAGAAACAGCTTAAGCTCAGAAAACGATATCAAAAATCTATTTTAAGAGATTTTTTACGGCTAGCAGAAACAATTAAAATGTTAATAATTAGATGTTTAACCCAACCCGACCACAGGCCGAGACTTCTCCCAGGTTGAATCGGGCGGATTAACAGGGTATCGTTAAAGCACAACAAAACGCAAACCCAGGGAGTGAGAGATGAGAAAAGTGACGCTTTTTACAGGACAGTGGGCTGATATGGATCTAGACGAGCTTGCGCAAAAAGCTTCGTCCTGGGGATATGACGGGCTGGAACTGGCCTGCTGGGGAAACCATTTTGAAGTCGACAAGGCCGATGAGTCATACTGCCGCCACAAGAGAAAACAGATGGAGAAACACGGGCTCGAAGTTTTTTCGATATCCGCGCATCTTGTGGGACAGGCGGTATGCGACAGGATCGACGAACGGCACCGGGCCATATTGCCGGACTACGTCTGGGGCGATGGCGATCCCGAAGGCGTAAAAAAACGCGCGGCTGAAGAAATCATAAATACCGCAGAAGCCGCCAAAAAACTCGGCGTCAAACTAGTCAACGGATTCACGGGCAGTTCCATCTGGCACCTGCTGTACTCATTCCCCCCGGCCACTCCTGAAATGATCGATAAAGGTTTTGCGGATTTCGCGGAACGCTGGATCCCGATACTCGACAGGTTCGAGGAACTCGGGGTGAAATTCGCCCTTGAAGTGCATCCCACGGAAATAGCTTTCGATATCGCGTCCGCGGAACGCGCAATTGAAGCGCTCAACGGCCATCCCGCATTCGGGTTTAACTACGACCCGAGCCATCTGGGGTACCAGGGCGTCGATTATGTTGATTTCATCTACAGGTTTTCCGACCGTATATTTCACGCGCACATGAAGGACGTGGGATGGTCGCATATTCCGGCAGAGGCCGGCGTCTTCGGCGGACATACGGAATTCGGGGACAGGCGCCGCTACTGGGATTTTCGTTCTCTCGGCCGCGGAAACATAGATTTCGAGCAGATAATACGCGCATTGAACAGTATAGGCTACCGCGGCCCCCTCTCCGTGGAATGGGAGGACGGCGGCATGGACCGCGAACACGGCGCGCGTGAAGCATGCGCATTCGTCCGGAATATCGATTTCAAACCTTCGGAAATCAAGTTCGACGCGCAGTTCGACAAATAAGCCTGTTTTCCGGGGGCAGGTCTTTGCTTATATCGGGGAAATTGTGCAAAATGAATAAAAGAAAAATCTTCGCGCTCATAGCTTTGGCGGTACTTGCGGCACTTGCGGTCTTTA
>CAZGYO010000443.1:0-1508 GCA_964530455.1 uncultured Victivallales bacterium | reverse complement strand
ACAACATCCCAATAGTCCGGGTATTTTCCGTCGAGCTTATTTTCAGCGAAATTCATCAAATCCTGCCTGCTCTTGATAGGCTCCGCATAAAAGTGAAATCTTCCCCTTGGTGCAATTTTCGTATTATAAAGTTCCTTTGCCGGATCGAGAATCTCTTTATCACCCGGCCAGTAGTCGTGCTCGTGCCCGGAAATCCAGGCGATCCGCGTTGTTTTCTTCGTGGAGACTCTCATATTGTTGCTTTGTGCGACATTGAAATACTGCTCACCATTGACTTTTGGAGCCAGGTCATTTACCAGTGTCGCGTTTATTTTCCCTTCGGCGCTACCGTCAATGCCTTCTATCAGAATGTTGAGCTGTAGCGATCTGGCCGGTTCTTCTATAACATACTTCTTCGCATCAGTCCAGTCATCGCCATCTTTAATCCAGACCTTGATGAAATCAGAGTAGTCGAGACGAAGCGAGCCTTTGAAGTACGTGCCGCTCTTGACAAGAATAATTCCCTTCTGGAGGGATTTGTCGGCGGGGGCGACATTGTGCATGTCATTGACGGGTTTATTGTCCGGGATATATTCGCCGCCCGCCTTCTGCTCTTCGGTGTAATCGTCGTTCACGGCTACGAGGACGGGGTATCCGCGTCTGTTTCGTGTCCACGCCGACTCGTTTTCAGGATCGAACTCGCTCTGCATCGGCCAGCCATCGACCAATTTGGAGTTGTCGGTGTTTGAGAATACATGTATGGCAGTTTTCTCCGCCTCAATTTCGGATACCGTCTTCTCTTTGAAGCGCAACTGCATTTTTACCGGTTCAAGGAGGCCTGTCTCGTTTCCGGAAATATTCTCCGTGAACGAGTTCGGGAATATTGTCATGACCTTCCCCAGGGAACTGAACACATTCATGAACAGGACAGCTTCATCCGTTTTATCGGTGCGCGGATAATAGAATCCATCAATTTCCGTCAGTTTGCCATAATTTGCTCCCGGCCCGAAAACAATGGAAAAATCCTGTGGATTCTGCAGCCCCTTAACTCTGACAGTGAACGGCTGGTAAGTTCCTTTACCGCTCCCTATCCCCTCGGTCTGGATGGTCTTTTCCCATCCTCTTTTCCCATCAATGGCTTTCACCATCTTTCTTATCTTTACAATTAGGTCGTCATATCCGGCTCCGTCTGAATACAGTATACATGAGTTTGAATACATGCTCAGAAGCTGCGGCTCTTCACGGTTGGCGGTAAGAAGCTCATATGACTTCGCTTCGATGGTTCCAATTTCAGGGGATGGTCTCCAGAAGGACTTGCTTGCGCTGTCTTCCTGCCATGTGATCGCAGCAGTGTCTATCCTGTCAGCATCCCGATAGACGATTACATTATCTGGCCGAAGGTTGGTTCCTTTGACCATATCGAAGACCGGCTCCCGGATTCTTCCGGAAACGGCAATTTCAGCTGAATAGCTCCCGTTGTTTTCTGCGACGGTTATATCGCTCTCACCGACGCTATCGAGAATGAGCTG
>CAZGYO010000442.1:0-1513 GCA_964530455.1 uncultured Victivallales bacterium | reverse complement strand
CGCTAAATGCTCTGAAAACCTGCAAATGTTTCGGAAAAACGAAACATTTGCGAAACATTTTTTCAATTCACGATAAATTCTCTCTATGCGTCAGGGACAATTCACCCCTCCCCCCCTCCCGACAGCCCTGAAACATGGAAAAATCGATTCCCGGACGCGATTTCCGCTGAGAAAAACAACTTTTCCGGAACTCAGTGATGCCGGCGGCGGTTAGTCTGTAAGAATATTCCATATGCCTTAATCGCCGGCGATACTGCTTGCTTCCGTCAGAGCCGTGAATGCGGCTTGTTGCTACTATTGAATCATTGCCTGTATGGTATATGGAAGAAAATCCCAGCCTTTGCCTTGGAATATATATCCCAAGGAAAAGCATTTCACGATTGAAGGCCGTCCCACGCTGTTATGCATTATAAAGCTGGCTTAAATTCCTCGCATGTTCGGTGAACGCATGAGGCGCTCTCTGCCTGTACCGACGTGTAATAGATTAGTTGATTTTTTAAACAGGCATTTGGTTGAGATTCGTTTGGTTGCCTCTCTGGGACTAGCAGGCTGTCGGACTTTGTCCGACTTAATTCAATTTCTCATTTTTTGGCTGTCCAAATAAACCACCCCACAATAAACGCAAAGAGAACTGCGGCAGATAATATTAACACCACGGGAGAAAACTTTTTGCTCACAGTTTCCGGGATCCACTTATCCATGCTTTCAGAAATATTTTATTTTACCTAGAAACTTTCCACTTGCATCCCAGCCAATAAAATCGCCCTCAAGATAACACTGCCCTGCAAATACGTGGTTTTCCGCGAGGCGACAGCCCCGTACCTCCCCGGTTGCATGGAAGGAAATAGTATCAACCTTCAACTCCCCAGCAGTAAAAAATCAGCAAAAAATGCCTGAGCAGGCGTGTTGACTAGCTCTAGCTGTGCTCCAGGGTAACACTTATCCATCTTCCCGTTTTTATCGAAGTCAATCATATTAACCTTCAACTTTCCAGCAGGCGTGTTGACTAGCTGTGGACTCTTCAAGGTAACACTCATCTACCTCCCCGGTTGCATGGAAGGAAATACTACTAACCTTCAATTTCCCCGCAGGCGTGTTGACTAGCTGTGGCTCTTCAAAGCTACAGCGTTGCACCTCCCCGTTTTCACGGAAGGAAATACTATCAACCTTCAACTTCCCCGCAGGCGTGTTGACTAGCTGTGGCTCTTCAAGGACACAAGAGTCAACCTCCCCGGTTTCATGGAAGGAAATCTTATCAACCTTCAACTTCCCCGCAGGGGTGTCGAATACTGTCGGCTCCAATAAAGTATATCTGTTTCCATCCATATCTTTTACCGGAGCGTCAGTTCCATCTGGAAAAATCAGAGCATTCCCGGTTAAAGCGGTGAACAGAAAAATCACTGCACCTACTGCGAATTGTTTCATTGTTGCCTCCATTTTTACCTTATCCTGTTTTATAGATGGGGATGTCCCATAGATTGTTAAAACTCTGACGGCTTCCTTTATACTTTTG
>CAZGYO010000441.1:0-1521 GCA_964530455.1 uncultured Victivallales bacterium | reverse complement strand
GAAAACGAATCCCAAGAAACGGACGCACTGGACGCTCATTCTTCGCACCAGTGATTCTCAGCGTTCGAAAACAGAAGAAATGACTCTCCAAAGGCGCAAAGATCGCAAAGATGGATGAGAACAGGCTGAAATTGGCTCCTCGGCACACTCCGCATCGGGAATGCTTTCGGGCCGGGTTTCCGCAATTTTCGATCAGGGCACAGGCTCGAACTACTGTCCGTAATAGGCATTGTCCCCGTGCTTTCTTTCGTAGTGCTTGTCTATCAGGGACTTTTTAATACGTTTTATTTCCGGGGATATCTGGCGGGTAAGAAGCGCGATTTTCGCGAGTTCCTCGAGCATAACGCTGTTATATGCAGCCTCCGCTGCCGTCTCTCCCCAGGTGAACGGGCCGTGCCGCGCGACGAGCGCCATTTTAATAACGCCAGGCGAAAGGTTCCGGAAAAGTTCCAGTATCTGGTTTCCAGTCTCCTCTTCGTAGTCGCCCTTTATCATCTCGTCGCTCATCACCGCGGTGCATGGAATGTCAGATGGAAGACAGTCGGCGTGCGTTGTTCCGAGTATAGGCACGGGCTCCATTGCCTGTGCCCAGGCCGAAGCGTATGGAGAATGCGTGTGCGCGACACCTCCGATACACTTGAAGCCACGGTACAGCGTTGAATGGGTCCTGGTATCCGACGACGGGTTCAGGCTGCCTTCGACCACATTGTTTTCCAGGTCGACGACAACCATTTTTCCGCTGGTCAACTCGGCATAGGGTACGCCGCTGGGTTTTATCGCGAAGACTCCCTTTTCAGGATCGAAAGCGCTCGCGTTGCCGAATGTATAGACGGCCAGTCCGCGGCGAAAGATTTCCATATTCGCCTCATACGCCTGCTCTTTAATTTCTTTGTGTCTGTTCAGGGGCATTTTGATAACCTATGAGCCAGTTTCAAAACTCCGCCTGAACCGCGATTGGCAGCGCGGGCGCGGCCACGGAGAGTTTTGAAATTGGCTCCTATTTTAGAGCGCGGCGCGACTCCATATATTTGCCGAGCTCAGAATATTGCTCATAAAGTTGTGCGTATTTCGCCGAATTCTCCGGGTTAGGGCGATATGTCATGGAGAACCCGCTGCCCATTGCGTCCTGGGCCTCGGGGACGGATCTGTATATTCCGGCGACAACTGCCGCGAAGATCGCGGCGCCGAGAGCACATGCCTGCCCGGATTCCACTACCTTTATCTCCAGTCCCAGGACATCAGCGACGGTCTGCATCACAAAATCGGATTTTTTAGCGACGCCGCCGAGAGCTATCACTTCCTTTATCTCTATACCTTCATCCTCAAAACGGTCAACTATTTTTTTCGCTCCGAATGCCGTAGCCTCCACAAGGGCCCTGTAGACGGCGGGAGCGTCGCTTCCCATGCTCAGGCCCGAGAGCGCGGACTTGAGTCCCTGGTCGGCATCGGGTGTGCGGCGCCCGTTGATCCAGTCCAGGGCGACTATCCCGCTTTCTCCGGGGGGTTTTCGTGCGGCCGCGC
>CAZGYO010000440.1:0-1541 GCA_964530455.1 uncultured Victivallales bacterium | reverse complement strand
GAATGTATCCTTCTGAAAACTTGACAAACTACATATCTGAAATATACGGGTTAGCCCCGACCCGAGCAAACGCAGCTTCAGGATGATTGTCATTCCCCGTAGCACAGGAGAAGTCTGCAATGACCTGCGCTTACTGTATCGCCCGGGCGTATGCGGGCCTTTCTGATCTTTTCGTCGTTCACGTAAGTGCCGTTGCTGCTGAAACAGTCTTCGATGACAATATTGTTTTCGTAGATGATCATCTGCATGTGTTGCCTGGATATCTCCTTTGACGGAATTACAATCTGAGACTTTTTAGAGGATCTGCCCAGGAACGCCGAGGAACCTTCCGGCGGGAGTTCGATCTCTTCGGTCACATTGCCGTCATCGTCCAGGAGCAGGAAAACGAAACCGCGAGTGGTCAGGTTTGGTGGATATATATTTTCCGGGGCCTCCTTGAATTCAGGAGGAATGTTCAGCGTGAAACTCAGGTTGTCGAAGACCACCTCGTTCTGCGATTTGAGCGGTACAGCCTCGTACTGCGCACTCTTACCGTTGATTGACAGGGGAAAAGCGGAATTGAGCTGGAACATGAAGAGTATGTTTCCGCAGTTTCTTATTCCCGCCAGGAACTGCTGCTTGAAAAAGCTGTTGTTCTCAGGTTCCTTTGCGTGATCCGGCATGACCTTTGCCAGATCTATGTCCGCTATTGAATTGGCTCCCAGAATCAGCGTGCGGCCCTGCTCGAAGGGAATCGGGCTTCCCGAAAAATCCAGAAGTGTGGATGTTGATTTTTTCGAACTTGAAAGGCTGAGTTCTTCGTTGAATCCGCAACTGAATACCATCGGCGTGTTACCGAGTTTTATCGCGCACTTTTCGCCGGGCCTGATTTTGGCCTGTCTTGAACGGGAGCCGTTGACCTCCATAGCCTTGGATCTGGCTGTTTCCAGGATTATCCAGAAGTCCTTCAGCTTCTGCGCCACGCAGTGGATCGACTCTATATGCACGTTGTCGAGTTTGATGTGTGCCTCGTAGGGGTCGCTGCCGATAAGAATCCGCTTTCTGCGCGGGGAAAACTCCCGGGTCTGCCACTGTCCGAGGGCGTTCTGGTAGTAGCAGAGCAGGCTTTCGGTATCGCTTTTGTTTATTACCGAGGTGTTTCTAGGGTCGGAGGATATTTCCGGGGGGGCGGAAGCTTTTCTGTCAGGGGAAGTCTCCATGCTAAAACTCCATTAATTTCATGAATATATCTGTGAGCCAATTTTAAAACTCTCCGTGGCCGCGCCTGCGCTACCAACGCGGTTCACGCGGAGTTTTGAAACCGGCTCCTGCGTAAATATATATATGGTAAAAATAATTACAAATCTTAAGCATGATATATACGCCGCCGTGTTGTTTTCGGCAGCGTGGCGTTTCATTTTTCACCCTAGCGCCCCAATCCGCAAATGCCCCAACTATTACTTGCCGCCCAAGTGGTTGGCGCGGAGGCACGGCATGCGTCACGGCAAAATGGCGGGCACAGACAGTTGATGGTATGCACCAGCCATTTCGTCGCACCGTCT
>CAZGYO010000439.1:0-1542 GCA_964530455.1 uncultured Victivallales bacterium | reverse complement strand
AGGCCGGATTGTCCGGCTTATGTGTGCCAGCTTTGCTTGGCGCACTCATGAAAAATCCGCCAGGTTCATCACCTTGTCCCATGCGGCGACAAAGTCCCGCACAAACTTTTCCTGCGCATCTTCGGATGCGTAGGCTTCCGAGAGGGCCCGAAGTTGCGAGTTTGAGCCGAAGACAAGGTCGACCCGCGTACCGGTCCATTTGAGTTCACCTGTGGCGCGGTCGCGTCCTTCGTATACATCCTCGTCTTCGGAAGAGGGTTTCCACTCTGTGTCCATATCGAGAATATTGACGAAGAAATCGTTTGTCAGGTGCCCCGGACGCCTGGTGAATACACCGTGCTGAGACCGGGCGAAGTTCGCGTCGAGCGCCCGCAGGCCGCCTATGAGAACGGTCATCTCGGGGGCAGTCAGCGTGAGGAGTTGCGCGCGGTCGATCAGCAATTTTTCGGGTTTAACGGAGAACTTGTCTTTCCGGTAGTTCCGGAAACCGTCCGCAAGCGGTTCCAGGACGGTAAACGAATCCGCGTCGGTCTGTTCCCGCGTCGCGTCCGCGCGGCCGGGCGAGAATGGCACGGTCACGTCCTGCCCCGCGTTCTTTGCGGCCACTTCAACGGCGGCGCATCCAGCCAGGACAATAAGGTCGGCCATGGACACTTTCCTGCCCTCCGGCTGTGCGCCGTTGAATTCGCGCTGTATGTTTTGCAGGACATCGAGAACCTTCTTCAACTGTTCCGGCTGGTTGGCTTCCCAGTCTTTTTGCGGGGCGAGTCGAATCCGGGCTCCATTGGCGCCGCCGCGCTTATCCGAACCGCGAAATGTAGATGCCGAAGCCCATGCAGTGTATACCAGTTCGGGTATTGCCAGTCCGGAATTCAGAATTTTCTCTTTAAGTCCGGCTACGTCTTCAGCATTGATCAGTTCATGCTCGACGGCCGGAATCGGATCCTGCCAGATCAGGTCCTCTTCGGGAACTTCCGGTCCTAGATAGCGTGCCTTGGATCCCATGTCGCGATGAGTCAATTTGAACCATGCTCTTGCAAAGGCATCGGCAAATTCCCGGGGGTGATCCAGGTAGTATCTGGCTATTTTTTCGTAGGTCGGATCAAATTTCAGGGAGAGGTCGGCTGTGGTCATCATCGGCCTGTGTTTCTTTGACGGGTTATGCGCGTCTGCCACCATGTCCTCTTCGTCCACGTCTTTGGCCAGCCACTGATATGCCCCCGCGGGACTCTTGACAAGTTCCCATTCATATTTGAACATAACTCTCAGGTAACCCATGTCCCATTTTGTCGGGTTCGGCTTCCAGGCGCCTTCGATGCCGCTGCCGATAGTGTCGCCGGCCTTGCCGCTTTCGTAGTCATTTTTCCAGCCCAGGCCCATTTCTTCAATAGGCGCGGCCTCGGGTTCCGGTCCGACGTGTGTTGCGGGAGCGGCTCCATGACATTTGCCGAAAGTGTGTCCGCCGGCGACCAGCGCGACAGTCTCTTCATCGTTCATCGCCATACGGGCAAATGTTTCGCGTACGTCCTTTGCTGATTCTAT
>CAZGYO010000438.1:0-1544 GCA_964530455.1 uncultured Victivallales bacterium | reverse complement strand
GACAGTCTTCGAGTGTCTCAGCCCCGACCCCGACGTGGTTCACTGAATATGTACCCTGAAACCATCCGCTCAGTCGGCGGCTGCGAGCAGTTTAGAGAACTGTTTTTTCTTGCGTCTGGCCTTGTTCCTGTGCAGTGACCCGTTTTTTACGGACTTGTCGAGTTTTGAACAGCAGAGCCTGAACTGGTCCTGTATGGCTTCCTTTTTTCCTTTTTCGGAAAGTTCCCGGAGAACCTTCTCCGCCGTCTTCAGGCTCGCACGTCTGGCCTTGTGGCGCACGCGCGACTTTTCAGATGTCTTAAGTCGTTTTGCCGCAGATCTGTTGTTTGGCATATTTTTTTCCCTTTCATAGATTGAAAATCAAAATTTTCCGGTTGACGGATCTAGTAATGACATACTATGCTAAAAAATCAAGTGAATGATTGGACAATCCTGCCCGATAGAATATAGTAAACGTCTGTTTTTAAAGCCGTGGACGTCGAGCAGTGGGTTTTTGCCCACTTTTATTTTGTCCCGCCGGAAATGAAATTAAGCAGTATTTGAGCGTGAAAGAGTGGAGAAATGAACAACGAACTGTTGACTATTTTGAATTACATAGAGCAGGAGAGAGGCATCAGCAGGGATGTTCTGGTCGATGCTCTTGAAAAAGCTCTTGTTTCAGCCTCGAGAAAGAGCATACACCCCGCCAATGACCTCACCGTCAAGATCGACAAGGAAAACGGTGATATCCGAGCCTGGGCAAGACTCAAGGTTGTAGATGACATCCCAAACGAGGACCAGATAACTCTTGCAAGGGCACAGGAGAAGTTTCCTGAAGTGAAGGCGGGGGACGTGATAGACTGGGAGGTCACTCCCGGGAACTTCGGCAGAATAGCCGCTCAGACCGCCAGGCAGACGATAATGCAGCAGCTCCGCAAGGCGGAGAAGGAAATCGTGCAGGAGGAGTTCGAGGACATGGTTGGCCATCTCGTAAGCGGGGTGGTGAGGCGTTTCGAGTCCGGCAGCATTATCGTCGATATGCAGAAAGCTGAAGGGATAATCACATACAAGGAGAAGATACCGGGCGAGACTTATATGGCGGGCGACAGAATCAACGCTCTGCTGATAGACGTTGAGACCAAGGGGTCCGGGCCGAGCCTGATACTCAGCCGCGCCAGAAATGATTTTATCCGCCGGCTTTTTGAGAGGGAAGTTTCCGAGATACACGACGGGGTTGTGGAAATACGCGCCATAGCAAGGGAACCCGGGGCCAGGTCGAAGATAGCCGTGGCCAGCAATGACGCGCACGTCGATCCCATCGGCGCTTGCGTCGGAATGAGGGGCATGCGCGTGAAAAATATAACCAGCGAACTCGGTGGCGAGAAGATAGACATAATACGCCACGACGACGACCTCAAGACATACGTCTCAAACGCGTTTCAACCAGCGAACCTGAAAAGCATCGAGATCGACGAGGACAGCGAAGTCATACATGTCAAAGTCGAGGCCGACCAGCTTTCTCTGGCCATAGGCAAGCGCGGACAGAACGTGCGCTTGACCTCAAA
>CAZGYO010000437.1:0-1579 GCA_964530455.1 uncultured Victivallales bacterium | reverse complement strand
ACCCTGTGACGGATATGACATATCGGATAAGACCGGTAAAAGGGGATCTGCCCATGGAGAATGTGCGCGTATAGAGGGGGTTTCTCCATGCCGTCTTCTCAATTAACGGCTACAGGTTGCACATTATAGGCGCGCACCTCAAGTCCAGACTCCGCCACTATAGATATAACCAGACGGATATGCGCCGCTACGAATCCAGGCTTCTTCGGCGACTGCTAAACGAAATACACGAGAAGGACGGGGAATCAAACGTTCTCGTCCTCGGGGACCTTAACGATGTATACAGCGCGAATCCAGTATCGATCCTGCGCAGCCCTGACTCGAAAAACCAGCCGGGACTTTTCGACCTGCGCCCGGCTGATTCCATGGGGCTTATCTGGACGCACTGGTGGGATCGTGAAGACATATACGGCAGAGTTGACTACGCGCTGTCGAACAGGGGGCTGCTTCCGGAGATTGAACTGGAGGAATCGAGGATCGTCCATATACTGGAAAAATGGGATAAAGCTTCGGATCACCGCCCCCTGCTTATATCCATCAGTGCATCGGAAAGCGGGAAAATGGAAAAAACGCTGTCCAGTTTCAAAGACCAAATGAGGATCATCGAATGAGAGTTTTGTTAAAAAAAACGATCACAACCTGCATTCTGGCGGTATCGGCGGCTGCATTTTCCGCAGAAAAACTCGATTTCCTCTTCCTTGACACCGAAGGACTCTCAGCACGGAGTACCTTGAAAAAAAAGAACGCTGTTCTGTTTCAGATCAGTGATTCCGGGGCGGATGTGGTGCTGCTTTCCTCCCTGGGCGATAGGAAAGTATTAGACGCGCTGACCGAAAAAACGGAGATGATCTTCGCGAAATTCGCTGATTCAAAAAAGGGCGGTCATCTGGGCCTCATGTCCCGAATCGTGCCCGAGTCGGTGAAAATATACTCGAATATGAATTACACTATTAAAGAGGATGTCAAACTGCCGGTTCTGCGCGGCTTTCTGCACGCGGTCTTCGAAAAAGACGGCTACAGACTTCATATGCTCGGCGCGCACCTGAAAGACAGGACTACGCACCCCGAATACAACCAGACGGACATGCGCCGCTACGAGGCACGCGAACTCCGCTACCTTGCCACGGAAATAATCAAGAACGAGGAAAACCCGAATATCCTTGTGCTGGCAAACCTGAACGACACTTGCGGCAAGTCTCCCGTAAAAGCGGTTTATAACAGGCGTTTCGGAGTAAAAAAACGCCTTTTCGACCTGCGCCCCCTCGACAGTTTTGGGACCAGCTGGACATGCTGGAACGCGGAGATCGACGCCTATGAACGCATAGATTACGCTATAGCTTCATCACCCCTTCTGCCTGAGATCGACCACACAAACTGCCGCATAGCCGAAAACCGCCCGGATAAGGCATCTAAGCACCGTCCGCTGATCGTCAGGGTGCTCTGCGAGGATAAAGCGCTCTGGACAGAAGAAAAGATAAAGGAGTTATACCCGTACGCTATCTATTCCCGTCCCGCGGCCATCGGCAAAAACTGACTGATACTGATAGTACGGAGACTTGGGGTCTTTTTCTATCGGGGT
>CAZGYO010000436.1:0-1585 GCA_964530455.1 uncultured Victivallales bacterium | reverse complement strand
CAATTTTAATTAAATACTTTTGAAATTACCTCCATAAATAAAGATATTACGGAACAGAAAAGACTCGAAGAAGAGGAAAAGAAGATGCAGGAACGCCTGCAGCAGGCGCAGAGACTTGAGAGTCTTGGCGTGCTTGCCGGGGGCATCGCGCACGATTTCAATAATCTGCTGATGGCTATTCTGGGTCATGCCGACCTCGCGATGCAGGAGCTGTCTCCGCTCTCGCCCGTGCTTGAGGATGTCGAGGCTATCAGAAAATCCTCCGTGAGGGCGGCGGATCTCTGCGCCCAGCTCCTTGCCTACGCGGGCAAGGGCAAGACCGAAGAGAAGTCTTTTTCCATTAGTGAGTTGGTCGATGAGATGTCGAACATGATCAAGACCTGTATCTCTAAAAAATGCATTCTCAACATGCAACTTGAAAAAGCACTCCCGCTTGTAAATGGCGATCCTTCGCAGATGAGGCAGATCATATTGAATTTCGTGCTGAATGCATCCGAAGCGATAGGCGAGCGCAGCGGAGTCATAAATGTCTCCACAGGGGCAATGCAGTGCAGTGGCGATTATCTGTCCGACGGATATTTAATCCAGCCGCTCGAGTCCGGCTTATATGTGACAATCGAGGTTTCGGACACCGGTTGCGGGATGACACAAGAGACACTTTCCAGGATATTTGAACCTTTTTACACGACGAAGTTCACGGGACGGGGTCTGGGCCTTTCAGCGGTCATGGGTATAATCCGTTCGCACGGGGGCGGACTGAGGGTCTACAGCGAACCGGGAAAAGGGACTACGTTCAAGGTGCTTCTGCCGGCGGTCGAAGGGGAGGCGGACAGGGAAACGCTCAAGCCCGGATCCAAATCCGGTTCCGGCGGGGAATGGCGCGGCGCGGGCACGGTGCTTCTGGTGGATGACGAGGAGTCCGTGCGTGCGATATCGGCCAAACTTCTCAATCTGCTGGGGTTGGAAGTTCTCATTGCCGAAAACGGATTGCAGGCTCTGGATATCTACAGGGAAAAACAAAAGGATATTGACCTGGTAATACTTGACCTGACAATGCCGAAGATGGATGGAGCTGAGACATTCCGCGGACTTCGCGCAATCGATCAGGATGTCAAAGTCGTACTTGCCAGCGGTTACAGTGAAAAAGACGTCGCTACACGTTTTGCCGGAAAAAAACTTTCCGCCTGCGTCCAGAAACCGTATTCCCTTGACAAGCTTCGCGAAATACTGCCTCCGCTCCTGGATGAAAATACCCGTGCGAAATAGGTGATTCATCCCGCCTGAGCCCGGATTTCCCAGGCAAAATCTGTATTAGTAGCTTTATTGCTTTTTCAGGCTGTCATGTGACAATATGACACAAGGGGCTGATCTTTGCATATTTTTCTAAGTGCATTATCTAAAACGACTAATATGAATATTTGCCAATATGGCAAAGTATATGCTTATATACCCTGAATAAAACTGAAATGAGAATTGCGAAATGCGCAAAATTGCCGCAAATCATTGTCCTGCCGACAATGATTTATACTCAAGAGCCAGTTTCAAAACTCCGCGTGAACCGCGTTGGTAGCGCAGGCGCGGCAGA
>CAZGYO010000435.1:0-1600 GCA_964530455.1 uncultured Victivallales bacterium | reverse complement strand
TTTGCAGTCGGAGCCGCCGTGGCGGCAGTTGTTGCGCCGGCGCCTGCAGGTTCTCCGAAGGGGTCGCCGCCTCCGGCGTCATCGTCGCCGAAGAGGTTACCGGCAGGTTCTTCCGCGCCTCCGCCTTCGTCGAAAATATCTCCTCCGGGCGCTTGCCCGGCATCTCCGCCGCCCGCCCCCGGAGCTTGACCGGTAGAAAGGCGCAGAAAAAAGTTTACACCCGTGCCTTCCTGATCGAGTTCCTTGCTCTTTGTCTTCAGGTATTTTATAACTGTCGGTATAGTGACTTCGTCGAAAGAGATATGCGGAACGATGATCTCGTCAAGTTTCCGGTTGATGTCGCTTGCGGCTTCCTCCTCCTTCTTCGCGACAGGCGTATCGAAACTTCCCGCCTCCTCGACCGCGAAAGTCCTGGGAATTATCGGCGTTACGTATTTCCATTCAGCTTCCGACACTCTCTCCCTGCGGGTAATGTCGAAGCGTCTCATCCCGGATTCATAAAGCCGGTGGTTTGCTTTTTTGACAAAATTGATGGCCTTCACATTGTAGGGGTCTTTAAGGAGAATCTGTTCAAATACATCCCTGGCCTTGTCCCACTGCTTGTCCTTGTACAATTTCTTCCCCTGCGAGAACAACACATCTATATCGTATTCGCGAGTTTCTCCATCGGGGTCTACAAGGGATTCGGCGGTGTCTGTTTTGAATTGACTTTGTTCCTGTCTTTCCCGGTAAACTTTGATAAGCCGTTCCATTCTGGACTTGAACGGGGGATTCATTTCGGCGGCCTGATTGCAGAAAGCAATGGCCTTTTCGAATTCGCCCGCGTTGGCGGCTTCTTCGGCTTTGGCTGCCGTATCTTTGGCCCAATAGAAGTAGACAATTGAAACGGCTTCACGCAAATTCTCGATTTTACCCTTGATTCTCGGACTTGAGGTAGTTGTTTTTTCAAGCTCCTCGGTGGCTTTGAGATAGTTGTCCCTTGCAAGTTCAAACTGGTCGTTCTCAAGAGCGACATACGCTTTCTGCGCGTATTCCTCCGCTCGGAGTTCTATCTCATGTCTGCGAGATTCCTCCTTTTCGATGTCCTTGCGGATATCCAGGCTGACTTCCGGTTCTCCCACGAGCGTTTTCCCCCCCGCAAAGACAAGCAGTACGAGAAAAACAAGAGGGGCGATTCTAAACTTTTTTATATTCATCATAAAAACCTCCGGGCAATGGTGTTATCTTCTATAATCGAACAGGCCTCTGTTTTTCCAGACACGGACAGGATGTCCGTCTGGATTAACGAGTCTGGCGGTGACAAAAATGAGCAGATTTTCTTTTCTGCTGGTATATTTTTCTCCTCGGAAAGCGCGTCCCAGCAGAGGAATATCCCCGAGGAACGGGACCCTGTCGTCGGTTACGACAGTAGTGTCTCTAAGCATGCCGCCGAGAATGATGGTTTCGCCATCGTATATTCTTACATTGGTTATCATGTCCCGCTGTGACAGCTCGGGCATTATGAGAAGCGCAGTTGAACGCAGTGGCGTACTGGTGTTCGGATCCGGGATGACTATTTCATAGCTGTAGTTTGTCCAGCCGATCCGGTTGACAACCTGTG
>CAZGYO010000434.1:0-1628 GCA_964530455.1 uncultured Victivallales bacterium | reverse complement strand
GTACTCGAAAACGAGTACATACCAATCGAAGAATTCCTGGCCAATTTTTAGGCTCAACCGAACAGGGCCAGCCCGAAAATTTCATGAAAATTTAAAAAACAGCGATTAAACTATTTCGGTGAAGCTTGTTGTGTCATTTTTGTGAAATGACAATTTGTAGCATTGATAATTTTTCAAATTTTCACACGGTGGTGAGTTTCCGGCACCATATCCGCTTCGTTGCCCGCGACTTGCGGTGGTCACCACAGCTTCGTCTTGCCGCCTGGCGGCTACAGCGCCGGAAGCTCATGAAAAATCCGGTTAAAAAGAAACACAGGAGAAATATTTATCATGAAGAGCCGCGAACTTGTAAAAGCAGCGATGAGAGGGGAAAAAGTCGCAAGGATTCCCTGGGTGCCTTTCTGCGGTGTGCATTCGGCATCGCTGATAGACCATGGCGCGGAGGAATATCTTAAGAGCACGGAACTCATAGTCGATGGCATTTCCAAGGCTGTGGAACTTTATCGCCCGGACGGTGTTCCGGTGGTCTTCGATCTTCAGATAGAGGCGGAGATATTCGGTTGCGACCTTAACTGGAGCGCCGATAATCCCCCTGCCGTTGCGAGTCATCCTTTTTCGACCGATGGCAAAAAAGGGCTGGAGACACTTGAGCTTCCAGGACCTGATTCGGGGCGTTTGCCGATTGTCCTGGATGCGACGGCCAGGCTCAGGGAAAAGTTTCCTGACCTCGCGCTATACGGGCTGGTCACCGGGCCTTTCACTCTGGCTCTGCATCTTTTCGGGACAGATATATTTATGAAGATGTTCGACTCACCTGGCGAGGTGCGTGACGTGATTTATTTTTGCGCTGAGACCGCGAAAAGAGTTGCCGGCTTCTATATCGAAAGAGGCTGCGATGTCATCGCCCTTGTAGACCCGATGACCAGCCAGATCGGGCCGGAACAGTTTTCCGATTTCTGCCTGGCGCCGTCAAGAGAAATATTCGATGATATACGTAAAAAGGGGGCTCTGAGCTCATTTTTCGTCTGCGGCCATGCCCAGAAGAATGTCGAGGTGATGTGTGATTCCGGCTGCGACAACATATCCATAGATGAAAACATTCCACTGGACTATGTGCGTGATATCTGCCGGGGAAGAAAGATCTCTTTCGGAGGAAACATGCGTCTTACAACCGTCATGCTTCTGGGAACGCCGGAGGACAACAGGATGCACGCGGCCGAATGCATGGACACCGGCGGCAACGAGGGTTTCATACTGTCCCCGGGCTGTGATCTTCCATATGCCACCCCGCCGGAGAACATCCGCGCCGTTGCTGAGGTCGTGAACGATGAATACCAGCAGGACGTCGTTAAGGAACTCGCCTTGAAAGACTGGAGCGAAGGAATTCTGGACATGAGCGAGTACGGACTTGGCGACAGGATAGTTATAGATATTATAACGCTTGATTCCGAGGCGTGCGCGCCGTGCCAGTACATGGTAGAGGCCGTCAAGTCAGTTGCTCCGATCTTCGATAAGCTTCTTGTATGGCGGGAGCATAAAATCAAGGACCCCGAGTCAGTCTCGATGATGTCATCGCTATTTGTAAGAAACATCCCCACCATATGTATCGACGGGAAGATAACGTTTGT
>CAZGYO010000433.1:0-1639 GCA_964530455.1 uncultured Victivallales bacterium | reverse complement strand
GGAAAAATTCATACCATCACAAAGCCAGTGTGCTGTAGCAGCGAGGCATCAAGACAAGCTGTAGTAACTACGCTAGTCTTCCTCTTTTCTCGGACGTATGATAACCTGGTCCCGTTTATAGAGCGACCTGACGGTAGGCATCGGTTCGAAGATTATCTCATCGTCGGTTTCTCTTCCTATTCTCCCGTACTTGACCTCGCCGGTGCTCAGTACCTTCAGGTAGGTGTCGGCAATCCATATATTTATCGGTCTGGTCCGCCTGATCTGGCCTTTTTCAACGCTGAACTTTATTGTTCTGCTTGGAGGATCAGCCCATTTATGGGCTATCGTGAGAGTGTGCTCCCCACTTTTCAGGCCTCTTATTTCCATTACACTGGACACTCCGGAAGCCTCGCCTTTTTCGGTAACTCCGTGTTTCCTGCCGTCAAGGTAGATGGTAACCCCGGGCGGGTTGACCAGGAGATCTATCCCGCCAAGATTGGAACTGAGTTTGAGAGTCAGTTCAGTGTGCTGCCCGGCTGAGATTTCCACCTTCTTCACGAGATCATCCCAACCTTCCTTCTGAAGTTTCAGAGTATATTCCCCGGGCTTGAGTCCGTCGATGCTTGCAGGCGTGTTCTCGTATTGCCTGTCGTCAAGAAACAGCGAAGCGCCTGAAGGCGTGGAAGTTACCGAAAGCTTTCCAGGAAGCACCTTGAGATCCGCGTTCAGTTTAAATCTCTTGTCGCGTATTATATCCACAACCTGCTCGTGGGACGCGTAGCCGACTTTCTCCACCTTTATACTGTGCCTGCCCTCCTCAAGCTCCAGATTAAGCGGGGTCTTTCCCCTGGGCGCCCCGTCTATAAATACATCGGCGTTTACCGGTTCGCTTTCTATAATAAGAACGCCAACATTGGAAAGCAGATTGACATCGACAAGCTGTGGCCGTGTGCTTGTGACCTCCCAGGAAACCTCCTTTGTGACCATTCCGATCTTAGAAAGTGTGGCCTTGTGCTGTCCGATTCTCTGTTTATGAAGTGTTAAAGGCGTTTCACCGACCATTTTGCCGTCAATCAGCACCTTGGCGTTTGTGGGCGTTGAGCTTATCATGACCGAAGCTGTAATAGTTTTGAGTTCTAAGTTCAGCGACTTTGTAGAGGAAGGCCCGCAGACGACCTTGCGGAATTCGGTTATGTATTTATCCTTGCTGATCTCGATGATATAGGTTCCAGGCTGTAGTTTCGCCTGCACGGGAGTGGTCGCGGAATTTTCGCGGTTATTGAAAAACACAGTGGCTCCGGAAGGTGTACTTTTCACGGCCAGAGTCGCCCTGGTATCAAGTTTCTTTTTCTCGCATGAAAAAAGAAGCACGGGAACGCAGAAAAGCAGTAGCGTTTTTGTGAGATGCTTTATCATCGGTTTTTGCCTCTTATAGCTTTTTCCAGTTTCCTGTATTTTTCGCGCGCTTTCTTATACCGCTTGTCGCCGGGTGGCATCTTGTTTAAAATGCGCATAAGCTCGTCCCTTGCCTCCATGTGATTCCCGAGCCGGACAGCCCGGTCCGAGTTTCTGATATGCGCTTTGATCTCCTCGTCAAGTATTGCCATCGCCTCGGATTTCTTCTGGTAGGCCTGGTCGTATTCCGGCGGGTGCGGAT
>CAZGYO010000432.1:0-1641 GCA_964530455.1 uncultured Victivallales bacterium | reverse complement strand
CGCCGATGCGGGAGCGGGCATACCTGTCTGGTCTGTCCCGACTGCCGCGGCGTGGCATTCGCGCCAAAAGGGCTCGCCGCCCAATGGGTTGGTGCGGAGGCACGGCATGCGCCACGGCGAAATGGCGGGCACAGACAGTTGATGGTATGCACCAGCCATTTCGTCGCACCGTCTGCCGCGCCTGCGCTACCAACGCGGTTCACGCGGAGTTTTGAAACTGGCTCTTAGGATAAAAACTTCCACCGGATACAATGAACAAAAAAACACTACAGAACAAGCCTGGAACTCCGCTCATTCTGCGTATCGCTCTTCTAGGCATTTTCAGTGTAGCGCTTCCGGCCGGATGTTCCAGTTCTGAAAAAACCGACAATGCTAATATTCAGGAGATGGGCAGAGATATCAGGATTTCAAACTCTCTGGAGATCGACAAAAAGCACGATGATGGAAAAACAGAAACCAGGAGAATCACGCCCCCCGCCGGGACAGGGAAGATTGTCCTGAGTCGGCCCATGTTCGTTGCTGGAAAAATAAGTACCGGAACCGAGACGGCCTCTGAGGAGGAGAACAGAAAAACCGACAGGGCAATTGACAAAGCCTCTCCGGCGCTGGCGGAAATGCTTAAAGCGAAGATTCCGGAAATAAAAATGGAGGAACTTTCTCTTCAGCAGGCCGTTGAACTTGTTCGCAAACATTCCGCCCGGCTGAACGAGAATGGAAGAAAAATCAATGTCCTCATATCCCCTGAACTCCGTGAGAAAAACATCAGCATCACTCTTACCCTACGGGAAATTCCTGTATATCACGCTCTGAGGCTTATAGCACAGTCGGCGCGGCTCGATATCAAGATCGAGCCGTACGCCGTGCTGCTAATTGAGAAAAAAAACAGGTAGCTGTTCTTTCACCATCCGAGATCGGGATCTGCCGTAAACTTCTTGACCCTGTCTTCGATCATCTTTTCAGTGTTGCCGCTGCGTTTCCGGTAGCGCTCCCTGGCTTTTTCCAGGCGTTTCTCCATTTCCTCCAGCTGCTTCTTCTCGGCCTCCAGTCGACTGGCAAGCTGTTCCCGCAATCTCTTTTTAATCGCAAGCCTTGCTTCCTCGCCTCCGTCACGGGCCTTAAGGACAAGTTCTCGCATCTCGGCGCATTCGGCCTGCTTTTTTTCTCGATATTCCTGCATGATCTTGTGTATCTTTTCACGTGCGGCCTCGGGATCTGTTTTTCTGAGTTCCGCGAGTTCTTCGACAAGTTCGGGTTTTTCTTCAAAAACCCGTTTCATTACCCCCTTCCCCATTCGGCCGTCTCTGTCATTTCGCCCGGACATGCCGCCGTCATTTTTTCTGCCAAAACGCAGCCTCTCTCCGGCACGATCTTCAGCTCTGTCTCTCTGCCGGCGCGGTCGCTTTCCGCGGAAACCGGCCTCGTATCCATCTTTCCCGGATTCATCCGGATGCCGCGGGACAAATTCCTCAGCAGTTAAAACCGCAAGTACCGGCGCGCTCAGCAGCATAAAAATGCATGCTGTCTTCCTTTTCATCTTTTTCATCTTTTTCTCCTTCTCTCAGGTTTTTCTTTCTGAGCGTTAAAACGCATCCACACATGCTTATATTGCCTTTATCCGAAAAATTTCCTTTTTTTTCTGAC
>CAZGYO010000431.1:0-1663 GCA_964530455.1 uncultured Victivallales bacterium | reverse complement strand
ATCGGCAGTTTGATGAAGAGAGACCCCAGGGTGCGGCCGCTGGCGCGGTGGACGCTCGCGGTGGGTGGACGTCGAACTCGCAATGCAGTACAACGACAGCTTTGCCGAGACGATATTCAGCTACGCGAACAATATCAATACCATTGAAGGCGGTACTCATCTCAGCGGTTTTCAGGGAGCGCTTACCAGGACCATCAACGCATATGCCAAGGCGAACAATTTGCTTAAAGGCGACAAGGGAATGACCGGAAACGATACCAGAGAGGGCCTGACCGCGGTTGTCAGCGTCAAGGTGCCGGATCCGCAGTTTGAAGGGCAGACGAAGACGAAACTCGGCAACAGCGAGGTCAGGGGTATCGTGGAATCCATCATAAACGATACTTTCGGATCCTTCCTTGAAGAGAATCCCGGAGTCGCAAAAGAAATTATAGGTAAGGCAATGACAGCGGCCCGCGCCCGCGAGGCCGCCAGAAAAGCCAGAGAACTCGTTCAGAGAAAGGGCGCTCTCGAAGGTTTCTCCCTGCCGGGAAAACTGTCCGACTGCTCTGAAAAGGATCCATCTAAATGCGAACTCTACATCGTCGAGGGCGATTCCGCCGGCGGGTCGGCCAAACAGGGGCGTGACAGCTCCTTCCAGGCAATACTCCCCATACGCGGAAAACTTATCAACGTTGAGAAGGCAAGACTCGACAAAATACTCCAGAACAAGGAAATACAGTCGCTGATCGCGGCCGTGGGATGCGGAGTCGGCCAGGATGAATTCGAGGTGGAAAAGGCCCGCTATCACCGGGTTGTGATTATGACCGACGCCGATGTCGACGGGTCCCATATAAGAACTCTCATCCTGACATTTATTTTCAGGCAGATGAAGCAACTTATCGAGGCAGGTTACGTCTATATTGCCAAACCCCCCCTGTTCAAGATCAGAAGACGCAAAAAAGAACGGTACATCGACACCGAGGAACAACTCGACCGCCTCCTGATCGAACTTGGAAGCGACGATATAGAAGTGTTCCATCTGCCCGACAGGAAACTGGGCGAAAAGGAGTTGAGGTTCCTGGAAAGAATATTCAACAGGGCGCGGCAGATAGTCGTGAACCTGCACAGACACGGGATCGAACCGGAAACATACTTCGAAAACGAGGAGGACGGCAAATTCCCCGTGGCACGAGTGAGCGTGCGTGAAGTCGACGGCAAGGTGAGCGAGACCTACGTCTTTTCCGACGAAGAGGAGGCCCGGACAATACGGGAAGCCGAAAGCAGGCTCAAACCCCAATCGGAGGAGTTCTCTCTCGAAGCCGATCAGGTGGATGAAGAGGGGGAAGTCATTGAAAAAGACCTGCACCCCGCAATCGATATACTCACAATATATGAGGCAAGCGCATGCGAGGAACTGCTTGCGGCGCTTAAAAAAATCGGCCTGAAAATGGAAAACATATCCGCCGGCGATAAATCCGTGTTCAAAATAGACTACAAAAACGGCGAACTCAGTGAGGTCCCGTCCCTTGAACAACTCTTCGAGGCAATAAAGAAATCCGGCAGACAGGGACTCCAGATTCAACGATATAAAGGACTCGGCGAAATGAACGCGGAGCAACTCTGGGAAACTAAAATGGATCCTGAGAAAAGAAAAATGATCCAGGTGACCATGGAGGACGCTTTC
>CAZGYO010000430.1:0-1670 GCA_964530455.1 uncultured Victivallales bacterium | reverse complement strand
CGGGGCGATGCCCTATGGAATTACAGGCTTTCAGCCCTGGAAATAAGTGAAAAGAGAAAAAAAATACGACTGTATAATAATAGGCGCCGGACTTTCAGGTCTTGCGGCGGGGATACGGCTGGCGCATTTCGGGAAATCGGTCTGCATAGTAGAGTCGCACAGCCGCGTCGGGGGCCTCAACTCGTATTACAGGCGTAAAGGCATGCGGATAGATTCCGGGCTGCACGCGATGACGAATTTCGTTTTGCGCGGATCGCACAAGTCTTCGCCCCTGCTGCGTCTGCTGCGCCAGTTGCGGGTGGACTACGACGAGTTGGCACTCCGCGAACAGAAGCGTTCGCTGATATCGTTTCCCGGGACCGGTCTTGTCTTTTCCAACGATTTCGAGGAACTTATCTCATCCATAAGAGAGAATTTTCCCGAAGAACTGGACGGATTCCTCAAGCTCGACAGCATGCTTTCGGGATTCAATTCGTTCGATCTCGACGCGGGATTCAGTTCCGCCCGCGAACAGATCCGCGCCTTCATTCGGGATCCCCTGCTCGAAGATATGCTCCTCTGCCCGCTGATGTACTACGGCAGCGCGGTGGAAAACGACATGGATTTCGCGCAGTTCTCGATAATGTACCGGAGCATCTTCCGTGAAGGGTTCTGCCGGCCCGCCGGCGGCATAAAGACGCTTATCGACGTGCTTCTTTCCCGGTATAATGAAGCCGGAGGCGAGATCAGGACATCTGCCGGGGTCCGGCAAATCGAGTCGAAAGACGGTCTGGCGACGGGGTTGATCCTGGAAGATTCGAGCAGGCTGGAGACGGTTTCCGTGCTCTCGTCTGCAGGGAGAGTGGAGACTCTGGATCTTTGCGGCATTGGGGCGGAGGCCGCCGCGGAACACCATGGGATCAGAAAAGGGCAGCTCGCGTTTACGGAAATCCTCTATCTGCTGGAGAGACCTCCTTCTGAATCCGGCTACGACTACACGATACAGTTCTACTGTAAAAAAAAGAAATTCAAATACGAGAGACCGCGGTCATGGACGGATCCTTCAAGCGGTGTGATATGCGCGCCGTCGAACTTCCGCTATAAAGACGGGGACGAAACAGTTTTGCCCTTGATTCGCGTGACAAATCAGGCGGATTACAGTAGATGGCGGAAGGCCGGCGCGGAAGAGTACAGCTCGATGAAGCAGCGGATACTCGATGAATCCGCCGGAACCGTGCTTGAAAGATGCGGTGTAAGTATTCCGGAAACGGCGTTTTCCGACTGTTTTACGCCGCGGACGGTGGAGAAATATACCGGACACCTCAACGGCGCCGTCTACGGTTCACCCGACAAGATAAAAGACGGGACAACTCATCTGGACAACCTGTTTCTCTGCGGGACCGACCAGGGGTTCATGGGTATCACGGGCGCGATGCTGAGCGGGATATCGATGGCGAACCTTCATATTCTGAAAGGAAACTGAAATCAGAAACCAGCTGAGGTACATATTCAGCAAACCCCGTCGGGGCCGGGGCTGAGACACTCGAAGAAATTGGCTCCCGTAATAATAAATGCTTGAATCCGCGAAATCCGCAAATTGTATTTCGCGCTTACAGCGCTTTTGCGATGGGGGAATATCAAGCGCCCCAGCCCTTCGGACTGGGCTGTGTTATCCCGCGCCTTCAGCGCTA
>CAZGYO010000429.1:0-1722 GCA_964530455.1 uncultured Victivallales bacterium | reverse complement strand
AGTAATATCTCGCACGAAGGCACAAAGGCACGAAGAAATGACAGAAAATAAAATAAAAAATATCTCTGTGGCTTGGTGGCTTTGTGCGAGAATAAAAAATAGTAGAATTTTAACAAGTGCTCAGGACCGCACTGGCTTTGTGAGATATACGGGCCAGAGCCGTGACGTTCACGCCGTCGCTTGCGCTCGGGCGTGAATGGTTCCGGCTTCGTGAAACCAACGGGTTGACTACCTGGAATCCGGTGTTAGCTTTTAAAAAGAGGAAAGAGGAAACAAGGAGTCTTTTATGCGCGTGCTTGTAACGGGAATGATAGCCGGACTGGACGACAGGGATTATATTGATAAGGTCGTCGAGCTTGGCAGCGCCAGGGCTGTGGATATAGCCTCCTACAACCTCATCGATGAGGTAGAGAGCACGGGCAACAAAAAGCTGGACATGCTGCTGGGCACGACGAACTACCTTTTCGAGGTGATACGGGAGAGGGAGTACCGCAAGATCGGCTATAAACTTGAAAGAGACGACTGTAAAAACGCGATCATCCGGGTTCCCGCCACGGTGGAATGGAACCGCATAAACCTGAAACTCAAAGACCACGAAGAGATCCGTGACTACGTAAAACCGGACGTGGTAGTCACGCTGATTGACGCCGAATGGCTTATACGTGAGCGTTTTTCGCAGATTGGCGACAGTGTGGACGGCTACATGAAGCGTATAAAGGACCAGAGACACACCATCAGGGAGGTTCTGAGCTGGATGAACGAAGAAGTGAGTCTGTCGGAGGACTGGGCGAAGCAGATGGGAGTGAGGCACTACATCATCCCGACGGGACAGGATCCGATGTCGCTCTACAAGCTTGTGAGATGTTCTGATGTGCCTTCGTTCTATGTTTCCTATTCGATGACGCACGCGGACGAGCCTGTCAGAAGAGAGATAGACATGGTGATAAAGAGGCTCAGCAAGTATGGGCTGGTGCTTGACCCGCAGGCCATAGAGATAGGTTTCAACTATGATTCGGTGGAGGACAAGGAGGCGACGTATGCCTATACCGTACACCGGGATCTGCACTGGTTTGTGGGCAAAGTTGATGCCGTAGTGGCGATTCATCCCTACCACGACAGGCCGCCTTTATCGACGGGAATGATGGATGAACTGGGGCATGCGCGTGACTATCTCAAGAAGCGTTATATGATTTACCCGCCGCAGAGGCAGAGTCCTTTTACAACCGACAGCTATATAGAGAAGGGGAATATATTTTCCAACGCCGAGGAATTTTTCCTTTCGCTTGAAGCGGAGGGGTTCAAGCCCCTCGATGTCTGAATATGTACGAAAATTATCATAGTAGGAGGAGACCAGATGTTGCTTCACCTTGAAATATCCTGTCCGTATTGCGGGACATCCTTCAGGATTCCCGCGGAACACTGCGGCCAGCTCGCGGAATGTTCCGAGTGCCAGAACAAATTTGATATTCCGACGATGCAGGCCATACAATCTGCCGGGGATGAGGGAGACGGCAGCGGTGTCGTTGCCGCCGAGCTTTCGACAGATACTGTAAGGATTGACAGACGTAATATAGGGATGATGCCTTCGCGCGATGAGATCAAGGAGAAATTCGGTTTTGACACCAGTGAATATGCCATTCCGGAAAACGCGAAACGCGAAAAGAAGGCGCGTCGCCTGCGTATGTGACAGCGCCGTTTTTCGAGCAAACTTGAAAGGCGATT
>CAZGYO010000428.1:0-1733 GCA_964530455.1 uncultured Victivallales bacterium | reverse complement strand
GACTACGCTCGCAGTCAGGCGACGCACAGGCAGGCGGCCACGGAGAGTTTAAAATTGGCTCCTAAATGCTTTTTCAGGTTTAAATGTGCCAATCCGGCAGTTCCGGTTTTCATTATCTGACAGCTTATGTCCTCTAAAAAAAACAGAAGAATCCCGGGGGGCGGAAAAAGCGAAGGCAGTTCCGAGTTTTTAAGTCTTGTCATCGAGACTGCCAACGCCATGATTGTTACCCTTGACAAGAAGGGCGATATCCTGATATTCAACGGTCACGCCGAAAGGGTTACCGGCTACGACCGGAAGGATATAGCAGGCAAAAGCTTTCTCAACACCCTTGTACACTCGCACAACCGTAAACTCGTGAAGAGGATATTCCGGGACATCATCGACGGCAGGAATTTCCATAACGACGAGGAGATACAGATACTCGACAAGTTCGGGGTTGAGCATTTCGTCTCCTGCCACAACTCCGCACTCATGGATAAACAGGGTACTCCGTCCGGGATACTCATCGTCGGCATCGACCTGACGCAGCGCCACCACATGGAAAAAGACCTTAAACGCCTCCACACGGCGGTCGAGCAGGCCGCGGAAACCATAATCATAACCGACTCCGACGGCGTAATCCAGTACGTTAACCCGGTCTTTGAAAAACTTACCGGCTACAGCAGGCTGGAAATACTCGGAAAAACGCCCGCCGTGCTGAAAGGCGGAAGGCACGGGAAAACTTTCTACAGAAAGATGTGGAAAACCCTGGAATCCGGAAAAACCTGGGCGGGGCACTTCATCAATAGAAAGAAGAGCGGTGAACTCTACGAGGAGGACGCGGTGATATCGCCGGTTACGGACCCCGACGGCAGAATCACCAATTACGTGGCCGTAAAACGCGACGTGACAGAAAAAATAGCCCTTGAACACCTGCTTTCGGAAAGCATGAAACTTGATGCCATCAACCATTTCGCAAGCGGTATCGCGCACGATTTCAACAATACCGTCATGATTATATCAAACACCGCGGAAATGATGCGGCAACAGCTCAAGCCTGAATCCGGGCTTGCTGAAGATATCGAAGCGATAATATCCGCCGCGACGAGGGCGAAAAATCTGACAAACCAGCTTCTTTCCTTTTCGAAGAAAGGCAATGTGGAAATGGACAAGTTCGATTTGAACACCAGAATCGGCGACCTTGTGACGCTTCTTGACAGGCTGTTATCCGAAAACATAACTCTTGTTTTCAGGGCGAAAACTGAGAAGTGCCTCATCAAGTCGAATCCGGGCCAGCTCGACCAGGCGCTTTTGAACCTTGTCATAAACTCGCGCGACGCAATGCCTGACGGGGGAAAGGTAAGCATCAGCACGGATACTGTGAAATATTCGGCCGGGGAGCCGGCCAATCTGAATTTTGTCGGCAATATCGACCCCACGCCCGGAAAATATGTCAAACTCTCGGTCAAGGACAACGGGATCGGCATGGATGATGAGACGGTCAAAAACGTCTTCAACCCCCTTTTCAGCACAAAAAACGGCAATCGGTCATCCGGATTCGGACTTTCGAGCGTCCTTAGCATTGTCCGTCAAAGCAATGGATACATCTCGGTAAGAAGCGCCAAAGGTGAAGGGACCGAGTTTATACTGTTTTTTCCCGCGAAGCAAGCTGTGGTCGGGTTGTGTTAAATAGTTGATAATTAAGATGTTGATTTTTTATAAACGGGCTTTTTTATCCTTAAGAGCGATTT
>CAZGYO010000427.1:1327-1738 GCA_964530455.1 uncultured Victivallales bacterium | reverse complement strand
ACCCGCTTTGTTTTCAAGCCGGGGGTGTTGCACTTGTATTTTGAATTCACGGAGGGTGTAGAGAGGGCTTAGAGTGCCCTTTTTAAGGAGCCAGTTTTGAAACTGGTTCAAAGGTTAACCTTGAAAAACTCCCGGCATATCTGATAGTAAGTGGAACAAAAACAAAGGAGCTTTCGTGAACTGTAAAAAAACCAATATACTTGTATTCCTTACCGATATGCAACGTGCGGACACCATACACGCCCTCGGCAACGGGGCAATAAGGACGCCCAACATTGACCGGCTGGTCGCTGAAGGCACGGCCTTTACAAGCTGCTATTCGCCCTCGCCGGTCTGCGTCCCGGCAAGATGCTGCATGCACTACGGGTTCTATCCGCGCAAAACCGGACTGTTCAAAAACGGGAAAATGAT
>CAZGYO010000427.1:0-1317 GCA_964530455.1 uncultured Victivallales bacterium | reverse complement strand
ATACAGGACCCACGCCGTCGGGAAATGCCATTTTACACCGGACCACAAGGCCCTGCGCGGATTCCAATCGCGGCAGATACAGGAGGAATGTCAGTCTGATCCCGGCGAAGACGATTATGTGGCCTGGCTCAAAAAGAACGGTTATGACTACTACGAACCGCACGGAGCGCGCGGGGAGATGTACTATATTCCGCAGATATCCTCATTGCCCGCCGAGGCCCATCCCACGCAATGGATCGGCGACCAAAGCATAGACTTTATCCGGGAGCAGTCCGCTGACACAAGCCCCTGGCTTCTTTTCAGCAGTTTCATTCATCCGCACCCGCCGTTCGCGCCGCCGAAACCATGGCACAAGCTGTACAGAGAACACGAAATGCCGCTTCCGTTCGTGCCGGAAGGCAGTGAAGAACTCTACACCTGGATAAACCGTTTCCAGAACAGGTACAAGCACCGCGACCGCGGAACCGACCTGAACCTGTTGCGCGTAATCAAGGCATACTACTATGCGAGCATATCGTTTGTGGACTACCAGGTCGGAAGGATTGCCGAATTTCTCGAGGAAACCGGACAGCTCGACGACACGCTGATACTTTTCACTTCCGACCACGGAGAACACCTGGGGGATTTCGGCTGTTTCGGCAAAAGAAGCATGCACGACGCCTCGGCGCGCGTACCCATGGTCGTGCGGTATCCCGACCGCTTTCCCGCCGGAAGCAAATGCGACGCCGCCACCTCGCTCTGCGACGTCTTCCCGACTCTCGCGGCGGCGGCAGGCGTCGAGACCGTGGGGCTCGGCCTGGACGGGACTGATCTTGCCGCAATAGTTGCCGACCCGGATCCGGAACGCGTGGTCTATTCCCAGTTTGAATATGGGGAGAAGGCGATATACATGGCCGTGGACAGCCGCTGGAAATACGTGTATTCGGCTGGCGACAAAGCGGAGTTCTTCTTCGACCGCGAAAAAGACCCGGCCGAAGCCGTCAACCTGACCGCCGATCCCGAGCATCAGAATGAGAAAAATAAAATGAAGATGAAGCTCCTGAAATATCTGGAATTATCAGGCGCCGAAGAAGCTTTCGTGAAAAATGGCGGATTACTTGAGTGGAGGGAATATCCTGATCTCGATGAAGAATATCTGAACGATCCGGATGCACGGTTGCTTTACCAGGATTATCCGTGCTTTGAAACAAAACTGCCGGGCTACCAGTAGGGATCAGAGTCCCGCTATTGGCCGAGAGGCAGAGATTGGAATTTAGCCCCGTTATTGTCGAGTAGACATAATATGATTCCTTCTTTTAGATTTTATTTGTTTTCTCT
>CAZGYO010000426.1:0-1777 GCA_964530455.1 uncultured Victivallales bacterium | reverse complement strand
ATCCAATCTGGAAAAGTCCAGTTTTCGTTTTTTATATTTTAATACAGGTCGAAGGGGTCGATAGAATCTCCGAATTTGGCTTGCGCTTTTTCGAGACTTTTTCTCTGTGTGGCGAACACTTCATAAACGAGGTCAGGCGTATCGTCCACAGTTTCCCTGTATATTTTCTCTACTCTATCTATTTTAGCAAAGAGATTTGGAATTCTGATTTTGAACTGTTCGCGGTATTGGTCTTTTGAGTAATCCTTTTTGAGAGCTTCTTTGAAGAGCAGCTGGAGGTCCTCGTATTTGGGGATCAGGCCTGTGGGCGTTTCGAGGGCCGGGACGTCATTGTGCACCCTTCTTTCGGCCCAGAGGACCCAGACGGTTTTGTCGAGTATGCCGTTGAGATATTTTCCGTCTTCGCCTCGCAGGAAGTAGTTTACCGAGAAGATCAGGGGTTCTTTTGCGACGCCTTTTATGAAATCGAGATTGTTCTGTATATATTTTCCAAGGGGTATCGAGACGAAGTCCATGTTTGACATGATGTTGAACTTGCGGACACCTTCCTGGCCGAGAGTGGCGGCAGTGGTTTCGGATTCGATGCTTGCGCCTTTTGCGACGATGCCTTGCGTCCAGTTGTATGCCTGTTCCACGGGTACGAGGGTATCGCTGTCTCTTCCGCCGTAGATGATGCCTCCTACATTTACACCTTCGGGGGCATCTGCCATGGGGTCTCTGTTTTCAAGTGCGCTGATTCGGACAGTATATCGTGCGTTTTTATGGGAGGGCGTTACTTCTTTTCCGTTTTCATCTTTCATGCCCTTTTTCCATTTTCCCTGGTAGTTGGTTCCTTCTTCGGGTATTTCCTCTCCCATTCCCATCCAGTAAGGTTTTGCGCCTTTGATGAGGACATTTCCGAAGATAACCTCGCCGGGCTGAGTGATAGCTTTGTAGATGACCGGGTCGTCATCGGGGTTTACATCTCTTATGATTCCGAATATGCCGCACTCGACGTTTACGCAGCGGATTTCATCGCCGATTTTTCGCAGGTACGCGATATCGTCTCCGATGATGGTCTGTCCCGGAATCATCGCGGTAGAGGTTTTGCCGCAAGCCGAGGGGAACGCACCGGTGAAGTAGGTGGTTCTTCCGCCCGGGCCGTGAGCGCCCATTACGAACATGTGTTCTGCGAGCCAGCCTTCTTTTGAAGCTTTTGCGATGGCAAGTCTCAGGGCGAGTTTTTTGAGTCCGACGGTGTTTCCGGCGTACTGGGTGTTTGTTGAGTAAACGATATTGTCTTCAAGGTCCATGTAAACCCTGCGTTTATCGATGTTTTTGCTGACGCCGTTTTCAAGCTGGCCTTCGGTGTGGAGGAACTTGAAGAATTCACCATCCGCGGGGAGTTTTCTGAACTGCTCATAGCCTGGTCTGTATAGGATGCTCTCGCTGTGAGCGACGTATGGGGAATCGGTTATCTGGATGCAGGAGAGGGAAAAGGGCGAGTCGGCGGGTCCGAGGCACCAGAAGCAGATGAGCATTTGTCTGCCTTTATAGGAATCTTTCAAGAATGAGCGTACTTCTTCGGTACCGGAGTTTTTGTCAGTGCTGTTGAGTCTTTCGCCGAGGGTAACTCCTTCGGGGAGCAGATACTTTGTTCTTGCCGGGTCCCTTGCCTGATCGTTCGGGCCGTCAAAGTGGTAAGTATGACCTTCGATGTTCAGTTTATGCTCTTCGCCGAGGTCAATCGCCCGCTGGCGCAGGTAGTTGATGTCTTCCGTATCGTCAGTGCATACGA
>CAZGYO010000425.1:0-1820 GCA_964530455.1 uncultured Victivallales bacterium | reverse complement strand
AAAAAACTGTTTTATTGTGTAATGTCACGAATTCACGTTATGAAATCCGTCACTTATATATTTGGGAGAAGAAGAATGGAAAAGATCAAAGCCGGCATTTTCGGTTTCGGCCGCATGGCTGAAAACCATCACATGAAACTCATGAACGAGAGCGGTCTCTATGATATCGCGGGCGTCTGTGATATAACCGAGTCCCGACGGACATCGGCCGGGAAACTCGGACTTAAAACGACGGAGAGTCTGGAGGAGATGCTTTCCTGGGATATTGAACTTGTTGTGATATCGACACATTCCTCCGCGCACCACGAAGCAGCGCTCAAGGTCGCGGCCGCCGGCAAGCATATGCTCGTTGAGAAACCGATGTGTGTGACCGTAAAGGAGGCAGAGGAGATGGTCAAGGCCGCGGAGGAGGCGGGAGTTTGCATGATGGTCTATCACAACCGCCACAACGACGCGGACATCATCCGCGTACGCGGCGCGGTGGCCGAGGGGCTTGCCGGCGAGATCGTATCCATCGAGAACCGCACCATGGGAAGCCGCCCCGCGCTCGGGTTCGGCATACCCGACTACAACCCCAATTGGCGGGTCACCGCCTCCGACGGTGGTGGAACGCTCATGGATTTCGGCCCTCACTGGGTAGAGCAGGTTCTTTCTCTTATGGGTCACCACAAGGTCGTCTCTGTGTTCGCAGATATCCGACATGTCAAGTGGGGTGACGCGGACGACCTTTTTGACATCATGATGGTCTTTGACAACGGGGTCCGCGCCAGGGCCGCAAAATCCGACATCTCATTCTGGTCCCCTTCGTTCAAGCTCGTCGTGATTGGAACTGAAGCCACGATCTGTGCCCGGGGATCCGGCTGCGAAGAGAGCATTGTCAAAGGCCCAGACTTCGAGACAGTGCGCAAAGAACAGATTGATATTCCCAGCCTGCATGTGAACTTAGCAAAGCATCTGCGCGGCGAAGAAGAACTCATGATAAGCCCTGGACACGCGCTCCGGGTCATGAAAGTACTTGGAGCCGCACGTGAATCCGCGCAATCAGCTTCAAGCATCAGCACCGAAATTTGACAGCCCATGTTTAGTCCGGTTGTTTCAAGAAACCATTGCAGCACGTCTGGCTTGCTGTTAAACATTTGCAGTAGTTGCTACAGTATCATGCCGGTCCTGAATGCGGCAAATACCTCAAAAAATGCAGTACAATTTTACCAACTGAGAAAGTCGTATTATGATAAAGTGTAACAACAAGCATTTTGAACAGGCATATAATGGGCGGCAAAGATGATAGGAAAAACGCGCTTGTGATGTGGCAGAAGCCGATGCTGCGGGTCCTCTACGCTCTTGCCCCGGTGCTTCTGGCCTCGGTATACTTCTTCGGCTGGCGCGTCCTGCTGCTCTTGGCCGTCTCCACGATAGCCGGTTTCCTGTGCGAGTACGTGTTCTGCCGTCATTCCGGCAAGCCGGTGAGTTCGGCCGTTTTCGTGACCACGGTCCTCTACACTCTGACTCTTCCCCCTTCGCTGCCCTGTTGGATGGCGGTTACGGGAATTATTTTCGCCGTGGTCTTCGGCAAGATGGTTTTCGGAGGGTTCGGACGCAATGTATTCAACCCGGCTCTGGTCGGCAGGGCCTTTGTCTATATAAATTTTACAACCTGGATGACCACCCGCTGGAATGAGCCGGCGCAGGGCATGCTGGGAGGTTTTCTGAAATATTCGACGGACGCGGTGACCGCCGCCACCCCGATGGCCGTGATGGGGTCCGGGGAAAGCGTTCCGCTGCTGAAACTTCTGCTTGGAGCGACGTCAGGATCGGCGGGC
>CAZGYO010000424.1:0-1830 GCA_964530455.1 uncultured Victivallales bacterium | reverse complement strand
CACTCGACGGTTTCCTCGGCACCGATGCCAGGGATGTCCCGCAGATCATCGACGAAGACCGCGCGACGGTGCAGAGTCTCGGTTTGACCAACGAGCTGATAGCGAAAAAAATGCTCTATTTCAGGGACAGCGGAATCAGAGGACTCGGCAGACCCGTCGATGTCGCTCCGCATTTCAGTGTCAGAGTAGATACTGTCAGAGGAAAACTGCGCTGCCCTTTCGAACATGCCGGGCTTGTTCCGAAAACAAATATTCTGGTGCGCAACTTCGAACTCGAAGAGGAAATATACTATACCGACATGAATATCCACATGATCAGGCAGCACGGGTTTTACCAGGGAAAAGGTTCTCTTTTCCGCGTCTCTCCCGCGAGACTCGCTAAGGTGCTCGAACTCTAGCCCCGTTATTTCATGAAATATACGGGCTAGCGGAGCTGTGACCACAGCCAGCTTTTGATGAAGATGCAAAAAAACGCATCCGGGATTGCCGGATGCGTTTTTTTATCGTTTGTAATCGACGCGAATCAGCCCTGAATCGCGGCCTGGGCCGCGGCAAGCCTGGCGATCGGTACGCGGAACGGGCTGCAGGACACGTAGTCGAGTCCGACTTTGCAGCAGAACTTGACGGATTTGGGTTCGCCGCCGTGTTCTCCGCAGATGCCGAGCTTGATGTCCTTGCGTGTCTTTCTGCCCTTCTTGCAGGCGATATCGACGAATTCGCCGATGCCCTCCTGGTCGAGCACCTGGAACGGGTCGTTCTCGTAGATGCCTTTCTCGACGTATTCGCCGAGGAATTTGCCGGCGTCGTCGCGCGAGAACCCGCAGCCCATCTGGGTAAGGTCGTTCGTTCCGAAGGAGAAGAATTCGGCCTCTTCAGCAATCTGGTCGGCAGTGACAGCCGCCCTGGGAATCTCGATCATTGTCCCGATAAGGACCTTGACCTTTTTCTTTCTGCGTTTCTCAACTGCGGCTTTGGTATCGAGTATGATCTGTTTCTGCAGAGTCAGTTCCTTGACGTTGCCCACCAGCGGGACCATGATCTCCGCCTTTGAGCCCTTGACTTCCGTTGCCGCCTCTATGATGGCTCTCGCCTGCATTTCCGTCACTTCCGGGTACGTTGTGCCGAGACGGCATCCGCGGTGACCCAGCATCGGGTTGAATTCGTGCAGGCTTTCCACCAGATTCTTGATTTCAGATGGCTTTACGCCCATCTGTGAAGCCATTTCCTTCTGCCCGGCGCTGTCGTGCGGGAGGAATTCGTGCAGCGGCGGATCCAGGAGCCTGACAGTGCAGGGACGTCCTTTAAGCGCCTTGAATATGCCGACAAAATCCTTTCTCTGGAGCGGAAGCAGTTCCTTGAGCGCACGTTTGTACTGTTCGATCGATGCCATTGCGCTCTTGCAGGTTTTCTTGCAGCTTTTGCAAGTCTGTTCGAGTTCTTCAATTGTTTCGACGCCGTGCTGAGCCTTCAGTTTCTTGACGGTTTCAGCTACGAGTATGAGACGACGGAACGAAACAATACGGTCGCCCTCGAAGAACATGTGTTCCGTCCGGCAGAGACCGATACCTTCGGCGCCGAATTTCATCGCGACTTCGGTGTCGTGCGGGGTGTCCGCGTTCGTGCGCACGCCTATCTTCCGATACTTGTCCGCGAGGTCCATTATCTGGCCGAAAGGACCGGTAAGCGCGGGTTCCACGGTATCGAGTTCTCCCTTGTAGACGTTGCCCCGTGACCCGTTCAGGGATATCCAGTCTCCCTGCTTGACGGTTGTTCCACCGCACTTGAAGCTCTTTTTCTTGTAGTCGATGACAACGTCGCCGCAGCCGGCAA
>CAZGYO010000423.1:0-1833 GCA_964530455.1 uncultured Victivallales bacterium | reverse complement strand
CAAGAACCTTTCCTTGCGCAATATGCTTGCGGGCGCCTCTGTCGACTACCGTCCGCGTGAAGGACAGGACCATGATTCCTTTGTGGATGCCGACCGGCAAGCCCCGGCCCGGACTCCCGCGCCTCCAGTGGAGTCCGTCACGCCTCCGGCACATGAAGAGCCGAAACATGTGCCGGGACGGGAAATCAGCGACGGGGCGTCTGTCCCGGGCGCCGGCAGGATGCGGATTATCGGGATGCTCGCCGAAACATACATAATCGCGTCCTCGGAAAAGGGCCTTGTGCTCATCGACCAGCACGCGGCCCACGAACGCGTACTTTTTGAAAAAATGCTGCGGGCCATGGAGAATCCTGAAACGATGTCCCAGAAGCTGCTCATACCTGTAAACCTGGAACTGTCTGCGGGGGAGCTTTCCTTCGTGCGCGGAAATCGCAGGCAGTTCATGGAGGCAGGGTTTCACGTGGAGGATTTCGGTAGGGACAGCATAGCGATAACCGCCATTCCCTCCGTGCTTGCCGGGAACGATATAACCGGGCTTTTCATGGATATGCTCGACGAAATACAAAGCGTGATCGGACGCCGCGGACAGACCGATAACACCTCAATTGCGAGAGCGGCGTGCCGCCAGGCTATCAAGGCCAGCGACCGTATAAGCACAAGGGAGGCGGAGGAACTGGTTCGCCGGATGGCGGAATGCGAAATGCCTTTCTCATGCCCGCACGGCAGGCCGACTATCATAAACATATCCTTTGGCGAACTGGAAAAACGTTTCGGCAGGGCGTGAGTTTTCGCCACCGACGCAAAGCACCTGCGATATCGCTATACATTCTTTATGTCCGCTTTGAACTGGCGGGTGGAGTCTTCGCCGAGAGCGATGTGGGCGAAGAGGGATTGGAGGGTCATGGCGCGCTCCTCCGCTTGGCAGTGCCGACTTTGTACAGGCGTTCGGTGAAACCGCCTTTTTTCTCGAAATCCTGTGCCAACCGCTCGACTTGGCGGTCGAGGAGCGCACAGGCTAGCGCCAACAGCACCAACGGGGTTCACGCGGAGTTTTGAAACTGGCTCAGGTTATACGATTTTTTTGCAATACAATTTCCGGGTTAGCGGTCGGAAAGGGCTCCGTAAACGGACTCCGCGATGAGCATGTGTCCCGCTGAATTGGGGTGTACAGGCTCGTTCGGAAAAAAGACGGAAGGGTGCCGGAGTTCCATATGTTTTCTGAAAAGTTCATGCATCTGAATGTGTTTGGCCTGGAATTTCCGGGCCAGTTCCCCGACAGCTTCGAGATATTCGGGCAGAGTCCGGTAGACCTTTGCCCTGTATGCGTCGGGCATGTCCTCGCCCTTGTCCAGGCCGGCATAGAAGGGGTCTATCAAAAGCATTTTGATTTCCGGAAGCTTCTTTACGGTAACAGAAAGTATCTCCTCGTATATTTCCGCGAATCTCGCGGGCGACTGCAGCTCGTGCCCCTGTGACAGCCACCTGTTGCAGTCGTTAATTCCTATCTTTACCGAAAGCCAGTCTGGTTCGTGCGAAAGAGCATCGTCAAACCACCTTGAACGAAGGTCTTCTACGGTATTTCCACCTATACCGGTATTGATCACGCGGATCTTTTTTTCGGGTTCGCGGACGAGGCACAGGTCGGCGAAAAAACTCACGTATCCGCAGCCCAGCGGGCTGTGCTGGGGGTCGCGCCGCCCGCAGTCCGTTATGCTGTCCCCGATAAACAGGATGGTTTCGCCGTTTTTGATTGAGAGTGGCATTTTTCAGTTTCCTCCTAATTAGTGCATATTCGAAAAGGTTTTGGATATTCCAAAACTTTTAGAATCTGCA
>CAZGYO010000422.1:0-1847 GCA_964530455.1 uncultured Victivallales bacterium | reverse complement strand
CCGAAACAAAAAATGCAGAAAGGATGAAGAAAATAATCAATCTCATGAACCGACACAATGTTATACCGGACTATACTATATGAAAAAAAGAGACAGAATGAACCTGCAAAAAAAAATGCGTAAAGAACACCTGGAACTCCGCGACAAGTCGGCGGAATATGCCGCCGGCGCTATCGGCAGCGTGGAGTTCAAGCATACAAGCGCCAGACTCGGAATATACGAACAGAGGAACGGAAAAATGATGGTGAGAACAAGAATACCCGGGGGGCATATTCCCGCGGGATTTTTCAGATTTATCGCGGAGACTGCCGACAAGTACCGTTCAACGCGGATACACCTTACCACGCGCCAGGACATACAGTTCCACGATGTGCCGCTGCTGTCGCTCTACGCCCTTGTCAGGGAATGCACTGAACACGGTCTGCCCTTCCGTGGCGGAGGAAGCGACACCTTCCGAAACATAACAGCCTGCGAACACAGCGGACTTTCGAATAAAAGTGTCTTCGACGTCATGCCATATGCGTTGTCCCTCAACAAAGCATTTATGGAACTCGACGAGGCGTTCGATCTGCCGAGAAAGTTCAAGATTGCCTTTTCATGCTGTGACGACGACGGCGCTGAAGCAATAGTCAACGACCTCGGGTTCATAGCAAAACATGAGAACGGCGTAAACGGCTTCAAGGTCCTCGGCGGCGGGGGAATGGGACGCGTAAGCATGATGGGGATCGAAGTTCTCAAATTCATATCCGCCGACGATGCCGGACGTGCCGCCCTGGCCATGCTCAGGCTCTTCAAAGACCACGGGAACCGCGAAAACCGGCAGCGTGCAAGGTTGCGATTCGTCGCCGAACGATTGGGCAAAGAAAACTTTGCCGAACTTTTCAGAAAATACTATGAAAAAACCGAGAGACCAAGGCTGTCCGGCATCAGTCCCGGACAGACTCGGCGAGACGAAGCTCTTAAGCCTATATCCGTCACCGCCCAGGCTTCCGGCAATGATCCATTCACGAAATGGCTGAAACGCGCGACACGGCCCCAATCGGAACCCGGCGACCGACGCTACGTAAGGCTCTTCGTTCCTAAAGGCGATCTGGACAGCGCCCGGATACGGATAATTGCCGATATCGCGGAACAATCGGAGGTCAGCGGGCTGCGAATTTCGCAAAAACAGAATCTCCTGCTTTGCGGTGTCCCTGAAAACCGGATCGAAGGACTCTATCGCGTAATCCGGGAGAAGATTCCATCAATGACCGGTGACTCATTCAAAGGACAGCTCACATGCTGCGTCGGCGCCGGTATATGCAAAATCGGCGTCATGGACTCGCAGAAATACGCAGATAAACTCGCCGAAACTCTGGACGCGCATTTCGCGGATAAACCGGAGGAACGCGAGGCGGCATTCGAAGGGATCATCTCGAAAATCCGGATATCAGGATGCCACAACGCCTGCGGCAGGCATCCCTCGGCTGAAATCGGTCTCGAGGGAATGCGCCGGAAGGGCAGTGACGCGTTCCGCGTATTTACAGGCGGAAAGATTTCTTCAGAAACAACGCGGCTCGGCGAGAACAAATACGACCTCATGGTCCCCGCAGACGAAGTCGCGGAAACCGTTATTCTAAATGAAGGAGCCGGTTTCAAAACTCCGCGTGCGACGCACAGGCAGGCGACCACGGAGAGTTTTAAAATTGGCTCGAAGCATTTAAATTGCAAAAACAGACATAAAAATCTTGATGGTTAAGATGATGCATCTAATCAGGACGATAACTATTTGTGAAAAAAGTTTTTGCAATTCAACCCGTATATTTCAGATATGTAGTTTGTCAAGTTTTCAGAAGGATACATTCAGA
>CAZGYO010000421.1:0-1860 GCA_964530455.1 uncultured Victivallales bacterium | reverse complement strand
CAGAGAAAACAAATAAAATCTAAAAGAAGGAATCATATTATGTCTACTCGACAAAGTTTGCTGCTGGGTTTGCTGGTTATTTTTATGTCACATCCGATTTGTGCAGGTGAAGCTAAAACTACTAATACTAAACTTCCGGAAATCCTGAAGCCTGTAGGGAAGGATTATGTCGATAATGTCTTTGAGCGATTGCTTAATGAAGATTTGCTGGTAAAGAGTTTTTTCATTCACGGAGAAGCTGGTCTCGGAAGAACAAGTGCCAAAAATATTAACTTCGCTGAATTAGACGATATTATTGACCTTAAATGTGTCGTTGATATTTCAAGCGTAGTCGCGGCAGGTAGCAGAGAGCGCCTTCTTCGCCAATTTTCGTCTCTTTTGAGGTCTAGAGAGGAATACTCCATCCCTCGCGAATTATTTATTGCCTATGTCAAAGAACTTAAGACATGTAAATACTTCCTTCATGATGACATCACTCTGGAAGGACATTTTGCAAAGAAACCTGAAGGTTTTCTCCGTTCCGCTCAATACGCTCAACCTGCTGTATTTGCCTACGTTTATCGTGGTGACAGACTTGACTATATCGTTCAGGTCACGAATGCAGTCACCAGAGATTTCTTTGGTAATAACATCAGTATTTTTGTCATGCTTCATGATGAAAAGAATAAAATTAAGGATTTCAGGGTGATTTCAGTAAAAGCCGACACTGATGGATGTGCCGCTGCCGCACAGAAGATCTGGGATCACCTCAATATCGGAGGGGTTATAAAGGATAAAGTGCGTGAGTCGTTATTTCTACCCCATGAAATGAATGATAAGGCTATGCCTCTGGATGAGTTTATGTAAAAATATTATCGGCTCCGTTTAGAAGAAGAGAAAAAACTGAAAGAATACAGAGAGAAGAGAATTGCGCGACTAAAGGAGGAACTGGCTGCAAGCAAAAGTAAAATTCAGAAATACAACATCGAGGAGCAATTAACTCAGACAAGCCGTTCGCTAAATGAAGTAAAGGGAATAATGCGTAATCTTGAGGATAAGATGAAAAAATACCAGAAAAAGCAAGATGTTAATAAATGATGACTTTTACCAGCCCAAATCCCTCGCCTCGCTCGTCTTCCGCGGCGAGTTCCATGGCGAGGACACGGAAGTCCGCATCATCGGTCGCCCCCCGCGCCTTACCACGCGCATAGCCCGCTTTAACGCCCGCTACCCGGTCTTTATCATCGATCGTGTATGCCTCCTTACCGGACGCTTCACCGAAACCGAACCCACATCCAATCTCTTCCGCTGCGAAATACGCATCCCGGGAATCCCCGGCGGCGGCAGGGAGAGGTGGACAGTCAAGGATGTAAGCAACGGTATGGGCAGCGGAAAGGGAACGTATGTTCCATTTACAATGCGGGTGAAGGGACTGCCGAACCCGGAAGACTACATCGGCGCATGGGACGAAAATCCCGCCGACCTCGCACAGAGCGAATTCGCCCCCGACGACGGATGGCACTACCTTCAGGGCGGATCGGAAAGAATCGCGCAAATAAAATCGATAGGCGTAATAGGTGCAGATGACAAATTGGTCGTTGTATATTACAACAAGAAAACCGAAGAAATAACAAAAACTGAAGTAAATGATTTCAAGCTTCCAGGCAAGATAAGCACCAAGGGGCAACTGGATAAATGGATTGCCCATACAAATGTAACAATATTCCATATCAAACTGAGAAGTATAAACTTTGTTAACGATCACGGAGTTCTTCACGATAACGAAACGACCTGGGGACTTTCACGTCAGAACAGGCTGTATCCTGAACCGGAATGGATGCCAAGCAGGGGATTCCACCCCAGTTCACCTATCAGCATAAC
>CAZGYO010000420.1:0-1861 GCA_964530455.1 uncultured Victivallales bacterium | reverse complement strand
CGCCGATCTGCCCGCGCAGAATTGCTGAATTTCTTTGGCTGTTTCAATACGTACAGGCAGATTATCCGAGAAAATGGTGTGTAGCACGGACGCGGCTGAATACTACGAAAAGAAATGCGGAATTCGCGAAGACGCGCATGCGGCCTACGACAGGCTTGCGGCGAGCTACGAATTGATAGTTCTTGAAGGGGCGGGGAGTCCGGCTGAGATAAACCTTATGGACAAGGATTTTGTCAATATGTCTATGGCAGAATACGCCGGAGCCGATACGTTTCTGGTGGCGGACATCAATCCAGGAGGGGTTTTCGCATCGATATACGGGACTCTGAAACTTATTCCCGCGGAACACAGGAGACTTATAAAAGGGGTGATTATCAACAAGTTCAGGGGCGACAAAAGCCTGCTTGAAGGCGCGCTGGACAGGATTGGACGCCTGACAGGGGTGCCGGTAATCGCCGTGATACCGTTCATCCATGACCTGCGCATTGAGCAGGAGGACTCTATGAACATTGACTGGATGGCGACAGCCTCCGGCGTGGGTGATGCTGAAAGACAGTGCCTGGATATAGTGGTAATCCGTCTTCCCCGAATGAGCAATTTTACGGATTTCATGCCTTTTGAAGTTATGGACAATGTTTCTCTCAGGTACGAGGACGACCCGTCCCGGATCGGCAGTCCCGACCTGGTCATTCTTCCCGGGTCCAAAAACACTGTCGGAGACATGCAGTTTCTCTTTGAAAGGGGGCTTGCAGAGAAAATTCACGGGCTGAGAAAAAAGGGCGTGCCGGTCTTCGGGCTTTGCGGCGGATACCAGATGCTGGGCACAAAAATATCTGATCCCCACGGGGTTGAGGGGCCCCGAAAAGAGATAGAGGGCTTGGGCCTGCTTCCCGTGAACACAGTAATAAACCGGGAGAAAGAGCTTTCCCAGGTGCGCGGCACCGTGGAAAATCTTTTTTTCGCCGAAAAAGGCATCCCGTTTCAGGGATACGAAATACACATGGGCAGTTCCACGGAAGACAACGCCGCGAAATCCGCGGCGCGCCCGCTGAGGATTTCGGAAAGATGCGGAAACTCCGTTGACGAGAGGGCGGGCTGCGTGTCAGGCGACGGCCTGGTATTTGGGTCGTACGTGCATGGCATATTCGACGCGAAAAAACTGCGCGACGGGTTGCTTTTCTGGCTGGCCGAACGCAAGGGCGTGGAACTCCGGGATGATGAGACGCAGGACGAGGAACTGGTCTTCGACCGTCTCGCCGACCTCATCGAAGCAAACATGGATATCGATGCGATTTTCGGACCTTAATTTCGAACCCGCCCGGGATAAAGTCCTGCCCGTATCCCCGGTGCGGGCTGAAGTCTTCACGAATCTGGAGCGTTGTTCTCCTGCAGGTATTGGACCCTGTCGACAATTTCGGGATGTGAATAGTTGACGAAAGCGTAAAGCGGGTGTGGGTTCAGGTTGGCAAGGTTTTCTTTTGATAGTTTTATGAGCGCCGATGCGAGTGGTCTGCCGGAACAGAGATGCACCGCGAAATCGTCGGCCTGTCTTTCGGAGTATCTGGAATAGATGTTAAAGAGAAAGCCCAGGGGACCCATGATCAGTCCCAGAAGGAAAAACGCGAGGAAAAACTGCACAGCCTGCCCCGATCCCTCGGCGAACGGAAACAGGGCACCGACGATGCCGGATTCGATGAACCGGAAAGCGCCGTAGCAGGCCGCCAGCGAAAGCGTCTCGATGATAAAAAGGTATTTGAGGATGTGTTTGAGTTTCCAGTGTCCGGCTTCATGAGCGAGAACGGCCAGGATTTCACCGCGGTCCATCTGCTCGAGCAGTGTATCGTAAAGCACAATCCTCTTG
>CAZGYO010000419.1:0-1863 GCA_964530455.1 uncultured Victivallales bacterium | reverse complement strand
CAGGAGGATTTCAAGGGACTCGGAAAACTCGTCGGAAAATACCGCGACGCCATCGTCAATCGCTCATGGCCGCTTGCGAAATTCGCCAAGACCGAGACCCTTCAGGATTCGCCTGAATCCTATAAAAGAAAGATATCCTCGGGCAAAGGCCGTAGAAGCGCCGCATACGAACTCGCGCTAGGGTCAGACAGGGGCTACCGGCAGGGAGACCAGATATCCTACTATGTTACCGGGGAAAAAAAGAAATGCCCGGTAGTGGACAACGCCGTACTGCTCGCCGATGCCCCCGAAAAAAGAGACGAAAATACAGCATATTATCTCGGAAAATTCGAGGATCTGTACAAAAAGTTCTCACAGTTCCTCCCCGAAGAAAAACTCAAAAAACAGCAGGGAGAACTGGATTTCGGATGACTCTGCAATTGAAAAGTTTTAAGAATCGAGCCTCTGTCCGGACAGCGATGAAAGCGATGCTTCTGAACTGGTCTTTCAACATCGGCGGATTATCTTAGGGATAATGAAAAATCTGAGCAAGAAGACAGAAAAACTTGTTGGCTCGCTTCATTCGCGCCACGGACGCAAAAAGTCGAGATACTGCGTCTGCGAAGGACTCCGCACATGCAGGGAGTTCTACCGCCTGCGTCCGGATCTGCTTGAAGCGGCTTTCTGTTCGGATGGTTTCGAGGTATCACAGGTTCCATTTGAAACTGAAATTATTTCCGCCGATGAGTTCCGAGAACTCTCGTTTACCAAGTCGCCGCAGGGCGTGATGTGCCTTGCACGCCGCCCGCGGGCAGCTAAAGTCCAGGAAAATGCTCCTTTCCTGGTTGTTCTCGACAGGATTTCCGATCCCGGTAATCTGGGGACCATGCTCAGGACGCTGCACGCGTCGGGGCTTAGGCAGGCTTGCTGCATAAAAGGCACAGTCGACCCCTATTCGGACAAGGCGATAAGGTCGGGTACGGCCTGTCAGTTCGCTCTCGATATTTTTTTTCACGAGGACCTCTCCGACATGAAAAGGAAACTGCGCGAATCCGGATATCAAAAATTCTACAGGACGGAACCGCACGGGGGCGTGAGTATATTCGATGAGAAAAGACTTTTCGATAAGAGCGCCATAATCTTCGGCGGTGAAGCCGGCGGGGCGGCGGAACTTGATGGCTCTGTCCCGGTTGTTATTCCAATGCCGGGCGGAGCCGAGTCGCTGAATGTGGCGCAGGCGCTGACTGTCACGGTTTTCGAGGCCGTAAGAAGAGGTGTGCTCAGGTGAAAGACCTGTATCCGCAGGGAAGCGTAATACTCGCCCCGCTATCCGGGTTTACCGACTTGCCTTTCAGGCGGTCAGCCGCAAGATTCGGGTGCAGAAACGCATTCACGGAGATGGTCGATGCCGGATCTCTTGTCTTCGGCAACGAAAAGACTCTTCGATTTCTTCGGCGCGGCGACGAGGAGGAATGGCTCGGGATACAGCTTGTGGGCGCCGACCCGGAAACACTCGCCAAGGCCGCGAATATAGCCGCCGCAGAAAACTTTGACGTCATTGACCTGAACCTGGGATGCCCGGCGCCGAAAGTTATCAAAAAAGGCGAGGGAGCCGCGCTCGCGGAAAACAAAGACAAGGCGCTGAAAGCTTTTGACGCTGTACTGCGTAATTCGCATGTGCCGGTGACCGCAAAAATACGCATCCTGGACGAAGTCGATCCGGAACCGACGATCGAACTCTGTAAGGCGCTTTTCGATGCCGGCGCGGCTGCCGTCGCCGTCCACGGACGGATAAGAACGCGCTTTTATTCAGGCCCAGTGCAGACACATCTGATTGCGGCGCTCAAAAATCGATTCCAAAATCGGCAGATCATCGCCAACGGC
>CAZGYO010000418.1:0-1867 GCA_964530455.1 uncultured Victivallales bacterium | reverse complement strand
TTCTTCGCCGTATTGAATTTCTTTAACGGCGCCGCTGTTTTTCGCCAGGTATTCCCGGACCGCCCTTTTCAGGGCTCCCGTTCCGCGACCATGGATTGCGAGAATGCTTTTATGCCGACCGGAATATATCTCTTTTTCGAGGGCGCGCAGGGCATCTTCCACGCGGTATCCGTGCAGATCAAGTTCGAGCCCGACATGCTGTCGGTGTCGACACGCCTTTTTATGGAACTGTTCGGGATGCCTTATGCTTTTTCGGAATCTTTTCATATCCGGACCCCGCGCAATCCTTGATGCCATAGGCCGGGGATCACGGCGTCCCGGTTTCTTCCGTCGCGGACTCGACCTGTTCCGTCTGCGCGGGAGGCACTTCTTCGACGCTGTCGCCTTTCTGCAAAAGGCCGACGGCGACCAGCCCCGAGAAAAGCGCGAAGACTAAGCAGGCGGTTATCAGAAAACTCGCGATAATGCTGAGAATGTACGCGACGACCGCGCGTCCCAGCGGGCACGAGTAGGCCAATTTGATGAAAAGCGCCGGGACAAGAATCATTCCAAGGAGACCTATCACCCAGTGCAAAAGGCTTAAAAGCCCGATGGGAATACCCGCCAGGAAGATTATCATGATGGTCGCGAGCAGGGCTTTTGCAAAAGTCCTGTGCTCGATGCCCGCGATCTTGGCCCCTATCATTAGAAAGAGGCTGTTGACGACCAGAAAAAACAGCATCGAGCTTAAAACCAATATTATCCATGCCGCGATACCTATACCGATGAGTGCTTCGGGTGTATTCATTTCTTATACGCTCCTGTTTTGATTTTAGTAGAGAGCCAGTTTCAAAACTCCGCGTGAACCCTTTGGGCGGCGGGCCCTTTTGGCGCGAATGCCACGCCTGACTGCGAGCGTAGTCGCTCAGGCAGGCACGCAGACAGGCCGCGCGGCCACGGAGAGTTTTAAAATTGGCTCTGTCATCTTATATTTTCCCTTCATTGACTTCCACGATACGTCTTCAAAAGAACATATGCAAAGCGTGAAGCTCATTGCTTGCTATATCCGTCAAGCCAGATCTCGAAAACCAGCGCGGCCCAGAGGGGGTAGCTGAAGTCGGCTTGATTTCTGCAGTGTTCGTTCAGCATTCTTTCAAGCATGAATTTTCTGAAAAACCCTCCGGATACGGCCTGTCCGCCGAGCAGGCGTTCGCGCGCCTTTTGCTCCCACTCGTTCCTGAACCAGTGTGCCAAAGGTACTCCGAACCCCATTTTTCTTCTGCGTGCGATCTGTGGCGGGACGATGTCCCTGAAGGCGTCGAGCAGTATTCTCTTTCGTCTGAATCCCCGGATTTTGAATTCGAGCGGCAGTGAAGCGGCAAACTCTACGAGTCTGTGGTCCATGAACGGGCTGCGGAGTTCCAGTGACGCCGACATAGATGCTATATCTATTTTTGTCAGGATATCTCCAGGCAGATATCCGTGCAAATCGTGCTCCATTGCAATTTCCACCGAATTCGGCGCGGATGGTTCCGAAAGTATCTCATTCATTTTTTCAGATGTTTCGTAGACAGGGATATTCTTGAATTTCGCTCCTTTCAGGAAGGCCTTGTCGTCTTCGTCGAGTCTGCTGATTATGGAAAGGTATCGGTCTTCCGGCGCGGCGGCGAACGCGCGGCAGACCCGTGCGGCTTTGCCCGTTAAGCTGCGTTCATGCAGCGCGGAGGGCAGGATGCCGGCAATTCCCTCGCAAAAAGTCCTGTGCATCGCAAACGGGATCTTTCTGTCGGCGCAGTCCGCGTATTTAATCAGCAGATACCTGTAGTAACCTCCGAAAAGCTCGTCCGCTCCGTCCCCGCTGAGGGCGACGGTCACGTGTTCCCGGGCG
>CAZGYO010000417.1:242-1893 GCA_964530455.1 uncultured Victivallales bacterium | reverse complement strand
CATTAGCTCTCCGGGACGGATGTATATCTGGGTTGTCAATGTGAAGCCGACGGCTTCCGGCGCCGCCGCCACGCTGCGCCGTGGCGTGTTGAACCCCTCTATACTCTTGACAACAGACTCCTTGCCGGAAGGATGAAAAACGACTTGGTCGCCGGTTTTAACCTTTCCGGTTACGATAGTACCGGCGACTATTCGACGGTCGTCGTTGTCCTCTGTAAACCTGTATATGTCCTGTACGGGCATGCGGAAAGGTTTTCCGGACGGCGCCGGGAGCCTTTCGAAGTGGTCGAACTGTTCAAGCACACTGCGTTCCCGATACCAGGGCATATTCTCCGATTTTACGGCGATATTGTCGCCATTGCGAGCGCTTATCGGGATAAAAGATACCGCCTCTATACCTATTTTTTTCAGGAACCCGGCATATTCCCGGAGGATATTTTCGAAGATATTCCGGCTGTATTGGACAAGGTCGAACTTGTTTACGAGAACGGTAATCTGTTTCACGCCCAGCATCGAAAGCATGTATCCGTGTCTTTTGGAGTTTTCCTGGACGCCTTCGACTGCATCGATGACGAGAAATGCGGCATCCGCGCGAGCCGCGCCGGTGACCATGTTTTTCAGGAATTCAATATGGCCCGGAGCGTCTATTATGATGTAGTTTCTTTTGTCTGTATGGAAGAAGCAGCGGGCCATGTCGATCGTAATCCCCTGGCTCTGTTCGTCCTTGAGGGCGTCGAGAAGAAAAGCGTACTCGAAAGGGCGCGCGTTTCTGCGACAGGATTGCCGAACCTGTTCGAGCTTGCCTTCGGGCAGGGCGCCGGAATCGGCGAGGAGCCGGCCTATGACCGTGCTTTTTCCGTGGTCGACATGACCTGCCATTACTACTTTGAGTGTTTCCGTATGTGCCTTTTTCATTTTACATGTATCCTTCTCTGCGAAGTGTCTCCAGTCCTCCGCCGTCCTCACTGTCCTGGGCGCGACCGGAGCGTTCCGCGATATTCGCGAATTTTCCGCCGCGGAGTTCGCGTATGATATCCTTAACGTTTTTTGCTTCGGACTCGACCGTCCCCGTGCATGGAGCGCATCCGAGAGAGCGGTAGCGCCGTCCTTCGCCGCGGTCGAAATAGAGATCTGTTACCGGGATGTTCTCGCGGTCAATGTATTCCCATATGTCCAGTTCCGTCCAGTCGAGAAGCGGATGTATGCGCAAGTGTGTGCCCGGCGCGAAGTCCGTCTTGTACTGGTTCCAAAGCTCGGGGGGCTGCTTGTCCACGTTCCAGTCACTTTCGGGATCCCGTGGCGAGAATACGCGCTCTTTCGAGCGGCTGCCTTCCTCGTCGGCCCTGACTCCGACGATGACTCCGGTATATGGCTCGTTGCCGGGGTCGGCTTCGAGTTGACCTGTCTCTGTGTTTACGCGGCGCCTGGGCCACTCGCCTGATAATGTATGCTTGAGAGCCTCGCTTTTGAGGGCTCTGCAGCAACTTATCCGGTCCAGTTTTCCGCCGGGATACGTTTGACCTTCGTTAATTGCCTTGCGGTTCTGTCCGACCAGGAGGACAAGTTTCCATTCAACGGCAATCCGGTTCCTGTAGCGGATCATTTCCGGGATCTTGAACCCTGTGTCGATATGCATCAGCGGGAACGGGAC
>CAZGYO010000417.1:0-232 GCA_964530455.1 uncultured Victivallales bacterium | reverse complement strand
TTGCAAGCCATAAAAGCACAGTGCTGTCCTTGCCGATAGACCACAGCATGACGAGCCGGCTGAAGTCCCGGTATGATTCCCGCAATATGTGCACGCTGTCAGCTTCGAGTTCTTCAAGATGGTTCATTATATGTCTTTCTCTGCATGTTTGATTTTTTTATATCACTTTCAGGTGCGGTTGCTTTTCCGTAAGGAGCGCGCCTTTTCAGTTTGCCATCGACCCAATGGAGTC
>CAZGYO010000416.1:0-1907 GCA_964530455.1 uncultured Victivallales bacterium | reverse complement strand
GCCTCGCATCCAAAATGGCAGGCCGCGCGGCCACGGAGAGTTCTGAAATTGGCTCTAAGAAAACAGGTATCCGGCGCGCAACGGATATCCTTTATAAACCGGACGAAAAATGGAAGAGAACGATCTTGACATTCTGATACGGGAACACTGTCCCAAGGCTTTTTCCCGCCTGATGGACAGGCATATGGGAACGCTTCGCAGCGTCGTTTACCGAATCGTTCTAAACGTCCACGACGCCGACGATGTCGTGCAGGAGACATTAATCCTGGCATTCAGAAAAATACATACATTTAACAGGAAATCGAGGTTTTCCACCTGGATATGCGCGATCGGGTACAGGCAGGCATACACGTTTTTAAGGCGGAAAAGCGAAAAAAGGGAAACCGGCCTCGATAAGACAGAGATAGAGAACATGGCGGGCAACAAACATTACAGCCCGGTAGAGACAAAAGACGAAATAGAACAAATACACAGGGCGATGTCCGAACTGCCATATAAACTTAGAAGCGCGATCTCTCTTGTTGTGATCGACGGACGGAGCGTGCAGGAAACCGCGGAGATAACAGGCTCAAACACGGCGACAACGTACTGGCGGATACACAAGGCGAGGAAAATACTGAAAGAAAAACTGGGATCGTCAAAAATCGACCAACACAGGAAATGAAGCAGGATCCACGGCTTCCACCCTGCAGTGAGATGCGGGACAGAGGCGAAAATTCATGGAATAGAGAGAATTGCGAAATGCGGAAAATTTGCTGTTCTCTCGTAGCTCGAGCGTCTCGCTTGAGTATAAATCATTGTCGGCAGGACAATGATTTGCGGCAATTTTGCGCATTTCGCAATTTCCATCATGGAATATATTAAGGAGAAACTGGAATGAAAGATAAAGACATCGATAAACTGCTGAAGGAATGGGACAGGCAGTCCGCGCACGGCGTCAAAAGCGGCGAAGACTTGAAAAAAAACGTGCTCGCAAAAATCAAGGCCGGCGTTGACGTCGAAGAAAAACCCGTCCTCCAATTCAAACCGGCTCTCAAAATTGCTTTCGGCGCCGCCGCTGCTCTCGTCGTAGCTGTCGCGGTGTTCCTCGCTGTTCCTGAAAACGGCTCCGGGAATTCCCAGCTCACTGAAAAAGGACCGGAAGCCCTCTGCGCTGAAGACCTCGCCGAACTCAGAATCGTGGTAAACGAGATCCAGCATCTCTTCCCCGAAGGCATACGCTGGATCAGCAAGGTCAACGATAAGCTCGAAATAGAGACGGCGGCCGGCGACAAGTTTAAACCGTCGCCTGAGAAGATGCTGATCCGCTATGTGGTCATGAAAAAAGACAACGACCGGTGGCGGAAGGTGCATCACGCTGATATCGTCACCTCAGCCGGCGAATCCATACGTCTAGTCACTGAGAATACCAACGGTTACATATGGACATATCAGGCAGATAAAGACGTATTCGCGGTGGACAGCAAACTGAAACTCAAGCTGAACGGAAACACGTTCGATATCTCGTATTCAGGCGGACTCGAAACACGGACTGTCGAAACCGTCAAAACCCTCAAGTCAAACGGCGAAACATTCAGAATCCTCCAGACAGTCCTCAGAATATAGCCGGAAACACAAGAACTTACGAGGCTAACGGTATGGTTGGAAGGTATACAGGCGTCAGCGTTGCCGCTGGAGGCTCTCCAGCGGAATATGAGGTTTCTTATTCTTACGATGATATCGGTAACAGGCTCACCGCCTCTTCCGCTAACCCGTCCGACCCCTCCGACCCCTCCGACCTCTCCTATACGTCCAACAACCTCAACCAATATACCTCTGTTTCCTCCGTTTCCTCTGTGTTCAATCCTTCCTGCGATCCCGACGGCAACATGACACAATGTAGCTTAGGCGTCCCGCCTGAGTCCTGG
>CAZGYO010000415.1:0-1937 GCA_964530455.1 uncultured Victivallales bacterium | reverse complement strand
GCCACCCCCAGCAGGGCCGATACCGAATCGAAAAGTCGGCCGGCGGCATGGGTCAAAGGTGCATTAAGCGCCCTTTCGCATTGTGTCTGCCATGTCACGATCTGTTCCCGGGATATCTCCAGTCTCTCGGCCATTGCGGACGGAAAATCGACCGAAGCCTCATGGAAGCGCGCGCAGAGTTGTCTTGCCGGATGCCTGACGGCGGCGTCGCCGCCGGGCAGCCGCACTGGCGCGAAAGTCGCCAGTCTTTTGCAATCAAGACCATCAAGGAGCAGTAGTTCAGCGCCCCAGATATTCCCGTCGGCGCCGAGTCCGGTCCCGTCGAAGACGATGCCGTAGGCTTTATCCAGGGAATATTCGGCCATCACTGAAGCCGCATGCGCGTGGTGGTGCTGTATTCGCGTAACCGGAACCCCCAGCCCGGCGGCAATTTTCTCTCCCAGCCGTGTGGACTGCATGTCCGGATGGAGGTCGACCGCCACCGTCTCCGGTTTTTTTTCAAGGAATTTTGGAAGCAGGCTGCTCGCCTGTTCGAGAGCCTTCACGGCTTCGGCGTTTTCAAGGTCTCCGATATGGGGAGAAAGAACTATTTCCGACCCGAAACCGAGCGCTATGGAATTTTTCATCTCCGGGCCCATTGCAAGGACGGTTTTTTCCAGCCGGCCGGATAAGGATACCGGCTGGGGGGCGTAGCCTCTGGCCCGGCGCCATAGCTGCATCTTCCCGTTTATCTCCCTGCATATGGAATCGTCGCAGCGCAGGTTTATCTCTCTGTCGTGGCACAGAAAGAAATCGGCGATACCCGCGAGACGTTCAAAAGCTTCCTCGTTGCGGATGCAGATCGGTTCTCCGCCGCGGTTTCCGCTCGTCATGACCAGAATTCTGAAAGGCGGGGTCGGGTCGCCGGCCAGAGGATGGAAGACAAGCTCGTGCAGCGGGGAATAAGGAAGCATCATCCCGAGAGTGAAAGTATCCGGTGAAAGCACAGTGGGGAGCGCCGCGCCCGGTTTCCGTTCAAGTATCACTGCCGGGGATTCCGGGGATAGAAGCGCTTTTTCCTCCAGATCGTTTATGGAACAGAACTCCCGCGCCGTTTCGACGTCCGGGGCCATCACGGCAAAAGGTTTTTCCGGGCGTGTCTTGCGTCTGCGAATCTCGCGGACGGCTTCTTCATTCAGTGCGTCGCACGTCAGAAGAAATCCCCCGATCCCGCGGATTGCGACTATTTTGCCTGCGGCGATCTCCGAACGTATTCTGCGCATCGGGTTCCGTACGCCTAAGTTTTTTCCGTCGGCGTCGTAAACGGAAAGCTCCGGCCCGCATTCCGGGCAGGCGATGCTTTCGGCGTGAAAGCGGCGTCCTTCCGGTTCGGTATATTCCAGGCAGCATCGGGGGCACGGTCGGAACGGCTCCATTGTCGTCCGCTCCCGGTCGTATGGCATGGAGTTGACCACGGTGTATCTCGGACCGCAATCCGTGCAGGTCGTGAAGGCATATCCGTATCGCCTGTCGTCAGGATCGAACAGCTCCTCGCGGCAGCTTCCGCAGAGCGCCAGATCCGTCGGAATAGCAACCCCGCTCATCATGTCCCCCTCGCTTTCGAGTATCTGGAAATCTCCGAGCGTTTTTTGCGGTGTGTTATCTGAGAGAGCGAGTTTCTCCACTGTCCTTATATGGCGGATCTCCGCCTGTTCCGGAAGATTGAGATGCAGATTCGAGATGAACTCCGCTATCCGCGGAAGGCTTCCCTGAAGAACCAGCCGAACAGTCCCTGAACGGTTCTGCACGGACCCGCCGAGCCCGGCCCGGCGTGCCAGGCGGAAAAGCGAAGGACGAAACCCCACTCCCTGTACGGTACCTTCTATCTCGTATGTTATCCTGTGGTTCTTCATCCTGGAATATACTGCCTTATTTGCCGGGGCAAAAGTTCCGCCCTC
>CAZGYO010000414.1:0-1945 GCA_964530455.1 uncultured Victivallales bacterium | reverse complement strand
AGTTTTGAAACTGACTCTGTACATAAAAAAATAAAATAAGGTGCAGTTTTCCCATGAAAAAGATCGCGTTTCTTCTCTCGTTAACGCTGCTGCTCCAGACCGGATGCCGTAGCGCCCGCAGATGGGAAAGCCTTTCCGCGAAGATCGCGGAGGACATTCCTGAAATGAAAACCTCCGAAGCGGGCTTCTCGGTCACCGGGACGCTTGTCGCGCTTCCGTCGAGCGGCGAACTCTTCATCGTCGGGATCGGCGAAAACAGAGTCTTCAGGAGTTCTGACTGCGGGGATTCCTGGGAGCGCGTCGACGTGAAAGCTTCAGGGCGCACCTACGGCGGTTACAGTGTGAACTTCGACCCGCTGACCGGCGGAATGATAATATTCGAAGTGAAGAAAAAAAATGTGCAGGATCCGGATATGGCAATGTCGCGCGACGCAGGAAAGACCTGGATGCAGTTCAAAAAACCGAAACTGAAAAAGCACGACGGGTTTTCGTGGGGCATGGCAAACTGGGGCGATCCCGAACCGTCGGTGATCCTTGCCAAACGCCACCACGGGCCGCCCGAACAGTGGCTGAGCGCCGATTCAGGGCAAACCTGGAGGAAGCTCGATTTCCTATGCAGAAACCCCGGGGTGATAGATTCCCGGACTTTTGTCGCAGGCATAGACGACAGTGTAAAAGACGTGGAAAACGGAATCTACCACAGTTCTGATCAGGGTAAGACGTATAAAAAAGTCTCAAACTTCGTGCCAACCGGCAAGACACCTGTAAGATGGGCGGAGAATTTCTACTGGACGGTGGACGACGGCGTGATCGTGAGCCGTGACGCGGGCAAGCGCTGGACTCACACCGGCGGAAAGGTGTCCGGGTCGCTCTGGGGACCATATTTCGGCAGGAGCGAAAACGAGATGATGCTTGTGGGCAAAAACGGTTTCTTCGTCAGCGGCAATACCGGGAAAAGTTGGACAAAAATACACGATTTCTACGTGCCCGGCGACCCCGAAAATATTCCAAAAAGCTACAATGTAATGCATCCGTGCGCCAGTTTCGGCTGGGATCCCGACCGCGGCTATATTTATGCCGCCACAATCTGGTGGACCGCCGAAAAACTCAGGGTCGACCTGAAAAAAATAATATCTCAAAATCACCTTCACGTGGATCCGTGAGATTTCCCTGACAGTACACTGGCCGGCTTAACCCCGTTATTTCATGAAATTTTCGGGTTAGAGATTTTCCGTCGGGCCGGCGCTTCGCGATATCGCCACCCTTCCAGTCCTGGCAAGTTCTATTATACCGAATCCCCTGAGCATTGATATAAAATCGTCAATCTTCGAGGAACGTCCGGATATCTCTATCCCAAGTTCGTTTTTGTGCACGGCTACGATCTTGCCTCCGAAAATCTCGGCGATCTGTATTATTTCAGAGCGGTTTCCGCTCGTTGCCTTGACTTTCACAAGGACAAGTTCCCTCTCCACGAATTCGCTCCCGGTCAAATCGGTTACCTTGAGAACATCTATAAGCTTGTTAAGCTGTTTGTCTATCTGGTCGATGATAGCCTCATCGCCGGTCGTGACAATCGTCATCTTGGATATCTTGGGATCATTGGTGGCGTTCACCGACAATGACTCTATGTTGTATCCGCGCCCGCTGAACAAACCTGCGATTCTCGCAAGCACCCCGAACTTGTTCTCTACAAGAACTGAAATTGTATGCTGTTCCATGATCTATCCTTCCAATCTTTCTTGAAGCCCCTAATATACGACCTTTTTGCACAATGGGAAATGCGAATGCTGAAAAAACAGCCAACGACACGCCGAATAGCATCAACTGTCTGTGCCCGCCATTTCGCCGTGGCGCATGCCGTGCCTCCGACCCAATTCCTTGGGCGCGAATACCACGTCGGGGTTGGGGCTGAGACACTCGAAGACTGTCCAGTACTGACCCCGAG
>CAZGYO010000413.1:0-1952 GCA_964530455.1 uncultured Victivallales bacterium | reverse complement strand
ATTTAATTTGACTTTTTAATTACCCTGAAAAAAATGGGAAAAGTTTAGTTCAAAAACACTCACAGGCAAGTCACTGATTTTTTGCGGCACATATCCATATTGCGAAGAGATTCGCCGTGGCGGATCAGAGTATCTCTCTTTGTCTAAGCTCCCTGTAAAGACCCATTTCGTTGCTTATAACAGAGCCGTCGTCTAATGCGAGGACCGGAAGCATCGGGTTTTTGATTCCTGCATTTTTCAGCAGTTCGACGAGTTTCTTCATTACTTCCTTGTCTTCGCTGTTCATTTCCTGGAATTCCACCCCTTTGTCCTGGAGCCTTTTCTTGATGTCTTCGCATTTGTCGCAGTGGGATTTCGTGTACAGAGATAGCATTTTTCTCACCTTGTTTTTCAGTGACTGGTTAGAATATCATATTTCACCGATGCCACCAGGGCCAATTTCAAAATTCCGCGCGACACGGCGAGTTTTAAAATTGGTTCACCATTAAGATGGCAGTGAAAATATTACACTGGAAAAGACGCGCTGCAACTTATTTGTCCGAATTTTCGTGGAAAGCCATCGCGTTTCATTGACAGGGGGGTATATCGGTTATTTATTGGGAGGGTAGCATCATTGAATTGGAGCAGGATAAGCGTATCTCATGGACATAAGAGGTTTTGTAAAACTCTCGATTATAGATTACCCGGGCAAGTTTTCCTCCATCATATTTGTCGGGGGCTGCAACTACAGATGTTCCTACTGCCACAACCCGCACCTTGTTCTTGATCCCGGAAGCCAGCCTTTGATATCGGAGCAGACGATATATGATTTTCTGGAGAGAAGAATGGGGAAGCTTGACGGGATCGTTGTCAGCGGCGGCGAGCCCTGTCTGCAGCCTGACCTGGCGGATTTCCTTCGGCCCGTGAAGGAAAAGGGCTTCCTCGTCAAAGTGGACACCAACGGCAGTTTTCCCGGTGTGATCCGGGATTTGGTGGACAGGAATCTGCTCGACGCTGTGGGAATAGACTATAAGGCGCCCGGAGACAAGTACAACGAGATAGCCGGATGCGACCGGAAGGACCTGCATGAAAGTGTGTGTTCCACTATGAAGGTTGCCCTGGAAAATGGTTTGCAGACAGAGGTCCGGACAACGGTACACAAGGCACTGCTCTCTGAGGATGACCTTGGTAAAATTAGAAGTGAGCTCAACGGGCTGGAAATAGAAGACTGGATACTGCAGCAGTTTCATTTCTCCGAGACCATAGGCGGGACACTGGAGGAACAGGAAAGCTACAGCGATTCGGAACTGATTGATATCGCCGTTGAGCTGGGAGGAAGGACGAAAGTCCGGGGAATAAAGGGCACAATGCTTTTATCCTAACCCGCATATTTTTCATGAAATTTTCGGCTTGAAACTGAATGGAGGAAAGGAACAGTATGAAAAGCTACAGAAAAGAACTTTGGTTTAAAGTGCCTGCCAGGAGGGGATTTATAAATATCACTCAGGACCTTCGGGACTGCCTTCGCGAGTCCGGGATTAAAGAAGGATTCCTGCTGTGCAACGCCATGCACATAACCGCCAGCGTGTTCATTAACGATGACGAGTCGGGGCTGCATTCCGATTTCGAGAAGTGGTTGGAGGGACTTGCTCCGGAAAAGCCGTATACACAGTATGCCCACAACGGTTTTGAGGACAATGCCGACGCGCACCTGAAACGGACAGTGATGGGGCGCGAAGTTGTTGTCGCTGTCACGAATGGCGAACTTGATTTTGGGCCCTGGGAACAGGTTTTTTACGGTGAATTCGACGGGAAAAGACGAAAGAGAGTGCTCGTAAAAATAATCGGAGAGTGAACGGCGCGATGTTTGTTATCGGCGTTTACAGCAATACATTACATTTCCGCTTATATACGCGGACAGTCTGCGTAATTAGGAAAAATCAGGTCAAGAACCGAAAGGTAAATGGGTTACA
>CAZGYO010000412.1:0-1966 GCA_964530455.1 uncultured Victivallales bacterium | reverse complement strand
CAGCTCTCGCTGCAGCGCCGCATCCGTTGATAATGATTCGGGATTCCAGGTCCTTCCCGAGCAATAGACATCCAGGCAGCCGTGCCCTCCGCAGATGCATTCGGGGCCTTTGGGGTCCAGCGTAACGTGGCCGAGCCGCCCGGCGAACGTCTGTTTCGTCCGAATCAAGAGATCGCAGAAATAAAAGGCTGCCCCGATTCCGTAACGAATATCGACCGCGAGCATGTTTTCGAGTCCCCGGGCGACTCCGGCGCTGCGTTCATATTCAGAGAAACAGACGGAATTGTTGGCGGCGTTGATCGGGTATCCGAGATCGTTGAGGGCCTTTTCTGCGGTGAAATCAATCAGCTTTCCCGGAGGCAGGTAGGCATGCGTCCGCAGATGCTCACCGGAGACGATCCCGGGAAGCCCCACGCCCATTCCCGCGATATTTTTCGCGGAAATATCCGCATGACCGACAACCTCGCGCACCAGAGAGCTCCACTCATCCAGAATTTTCCGGACCGACCAGTGCGAGCGCACCGCGCGTTTTCCGCTCGCGACGACCTGCTTGCGGCAATCAAGCACGCAGGCCCGAATCGCCAGGCCGTCGAGGTCGGTGCCGACGAAATAGGCAATGTCCGGTCTGACCCGTAAAATAGCTGTTTTCCTTCCGCGCCGCGTCTCATGAAACCTCCCGCTTTCTTCGACCAGCCCCGCCTGAAGCAGACGCGCCACCGCCTGCGTAACCGTCGCCTTACTGACGCCGAGCGTCTCGTAAATGTTGCGGCGCGACTCTTCTCCGCTGACAACGATTTCCCGAAGCACCCTGGCGTCAGACGCGCTCATGGCCTGCCTTCCTTTCGTATAAGAATAATTATAACCCAATCACGGTATGGATGATCGGGATTATTGAAAATCGTGTCTCTTGTCATCTAAAAACAGAAAAAGAATAATATTATACAAATATGCTGTCAAGCATTTTTTTGCGAGGCGGAATGAGAGGTATTCTGAATCAAAGGCGCGTTATGTTGACGAAGTTACGCCGCACATCCTGCCCAAACGACGCATAATATTTGAAATCCGCAGTTTTACGCGGCGGTGCCGGATAGGGACGCCGGAATGGGCGCAAATTGAATTTCAGGCATTCATGAGACGGGGGGAATGAGAGCGGGAGTGACGCTGGATGAGCGTCACTCCCGGAAAAGCAGGTATTTCACGTGAAGAGCGGATTACAGGGAATCTTTAAGCCCAGGAGCCGGCTTGAAGGCGATCGTCTTGGAAGCCTTAATCTTGATCTCCTCTCCCGTCCTCGGATTCCGTCCCTTGCGGGCTTTTCTCTTACGGATGGTAAACGTTCCGAACCCCGGAACAGAAAACCGTTTTTCCTTCTTGAGCGTTTTTACCATCAAGTCAAACGTAGCCTCGACCACATCCTTGACGGCGGCCTTGCTCAGGTCAGGAGTTGCCTTGGATTCAGCAATTGCAGCGATGAATTCCGCTTTCGTCATGAAAACACCCTCCGTTTCTTAGAAATTTTTACAAGCTTTGAGCAGAAAAGTACTGCGCTGCCTTAATCATGTCAAGGAATTCTTTACGGTTTTCGATTTTTTTTTGCGTATATTCAGCATCCGTAAGGCGAAACCGCCGCTTTTTCATTGACAGGAAGCGACAATCGGCTCTACAGTCCGCACGAATTCACGGATGAAAGGTGTCGCATATGGCAAAACGGGAGCGCATACTGGTTACCGGCGGCGCGGGCTTTATCGGCAGTCATCTTACGGATCGTCTCATTGCGCTTGGGTATTACGTTCGAGTGGTAGATAATCTGGCCACCGGCAGCATGGAAAACCTGAGCGAGAGTCGCGAGGCGGCAGATTTCATCGAGGGTGACCTTGGCGACCCGCAAACGGCTTCACAAGCTTGCGAGGGAATCGACGTTATTTTTCATGAGGCGGCCATTCCCAGCGTTCCCCGTTCCGTGGAT
>CAZGYO010000411.1:0-1977 GCA_964530455.1 uncultured Victivallales bacterium | reverse complement strand
GAGCCGGTCCCGACGCCGTCTACTATCTTGGCCTCTGCTATGAAAATAGAGATGAAAAGAGGACCGCGCTTCGTAAGTACGTCGAAGCCATAGAGTCCGGAACCGATATCGCGGAAGCGTACATCGCAGCCACGCGCCTTTTTCTGGTTTTGGGCAGCTACAACAATGCCATGGAGACCGCGGTGCTGGGCCTTGAGAAATTTCCCGCAAACACGGCACTGAACGCCTGTCTTGCCGAGGTATATTTCAGGCTCGGTGAAAACGACAAGGCTCTCGCCGAGTTTCAGACGGCGGGCGCCGGCTCGCTTTCATTCGACCAGAGTATGATCTACGCCGATCTCCTTCTGGAGCAGGGAGGTGGAACGGCCGCTTCCGATATCTACCTGAAAACCGCCAGGGAACACAAGAGCATCGGTGCCTTTATAAAAGCCGCGGAGACAGCCGATTCCATTCAGAAACAGGTCGATATAGCTTTTGAATCGCTTGATTCAGCATCAAATGAGACTGACCAGAACACCGCGCTGCTGATGCTCGCGCACTACCTGAACGCAATGGGGAGAACCGAGGAGTCCTCCGTGCGCCTTGCGAACGTTAATGTGGACGCGCTCGCGCGAGAGTACACGCCGCTGTATATCCGGCTATTGCTTGGCACTGGCCAGGTTGAACGCGTCAAGTCACTTTACAGCAAGTTCCTGGATGCGCATCCGGACGATTTCGAGCTGCAGAAGGAAATGCAGAACCTGCTCCTTGGTGAAGTCAAGAAGGATTTTGTGAGCGCTTTATACAGAGACTGGATAGAAAAGAATCCCAACAGCCCGGTCGCGCATTTCTTTTTCGCGCGTTCATTGGAGAATCCGGAGGAAATCAAAAAACACATACTCAAAGCTGTTGAATTAAAGCCCGATTTCTTTGAGGCACAGTCCGAACTCGCGCAGATACACCTGGGACAGAGAAACTGGGAAAAAGCTATCAGCACACTTAAGGAATGTCTGAAAATTAAACCTGAAGCCACTGAACCATACGAGGATATCGTCAGGGCGAAGCTTAGAAGAGGAGACGGTCAGGCCGCACTCGACGAATACGAGAAGCAGCTGGAGCAGAGCGGCTTCTCAACCGGCGAGATGGCGCTGAAATGCGTTACGCTGGCACAGCTTCTTCCCAATCCGGGACGGGCGGAGTACTACCTTGAAATACTTTCCAGAACCCCCGGATTCGAAGCAGAATACAAGGTGCAGAAAGCAAGAAGCAATCTCGTTTACGGGAAAAGCCGCGAGAGCGATTTTTTGGGCTCATACCCGCCGGAAATGCGCAAATACCACCAGATCTACCTTCTGTCGACAGGAAAACACCGGGAACTGCTCCGCATGCCTACCCCGAGAAAACTCTTTCCCGAGTTCTGGAAAGTTTTTCTCAACTGGAGAAACGATATCGGGATATGGGAGCAGCACGCCGAAATGATAGCGCAGCGGAACGCGAGCGATCCCGATCAAACCGTAAGGATAATTGCCAATATGTGGACGGGAAAACTTTCTCCGGATGAGGCAAGAGCCATGAAGTTCTCCATCCCCCCTGAAAGCGAGTCGCTGTTCTATTTCTGCCTGGCTGAAGCCTATAAGAAAAAAAACGCGGGAATTAAGTCTAAAGTGTGTTATATTAAGGCAAAGCATTCTGAAAACACACCGCTCAGACCGGTTGTGGAATACTTCAGCAAAATAAAATAACAATTTCCTGCATTTCAGCCCTTTGAACCCCAACGGAGGAAAAATGAATGAAAAACTGAAAAAAAAGATTGTCGATTCCGGGCAGGGGCAGCTTTTAAAATTCTACGATGAGCTTGATTCCCCCGGAAAGAAGAGACTTGAAGAGGATCTGAAGAATATCGACTGGAAAGAAGTTTCCTCGCTTGTCGACAAGTACGTGCTTAATTTCGAAAAACCCGCCGTCCCCGAAGGAATCAAGCCTGCTCCCTGTTTCAGC
>CAZGYO010000410.1:0-1999 GCA_964530455.1 uncultured Victivallales bacterium | reverse complement strand
AACGACAACGACAACGACAACGACAACCGTTCCGCTATCGCTTCACTGACAAGGACCGATTGCGGACCCCATCGGTTCATTCACCGGAAAAACACCTGATTCGATTTGACATACGCGGTTCAAGGGTTCTTTGTTCTATACCGCTTGTTTCAGCCCGTTTATTTCACGAAGCCGATGCGGCGCGGATGCGAAGCTGGCTCCAGCATTAAAGCAAAGAGGAAAAACACAAGATGAAAAAATACGATTTATGCGTAATTGGTTCTGGGCCTGGTGGTTATGTTGCAGCTATCCTTGCGGCAAGGAAGGGCGCAGACGTGATTGTCGTGGAAAAGGACAAGGCCGGGGGGACATGCCTGAACACAGGTTGCATTCCGACAAAAACTCTTATTGCATCGGCGGAGATGCTGGGTCGGATGAGAAACGCCGCTTCTTTGGGCATCAGGATCGAAGGAAAAGTGGAACCCGATTGGCAGGCTGTTCAGAAAAGGAAAGAGGATGTGGTCGGACGCCTTCGCAAAGGGGTTTTCGGGCTCATGAAGGAGGCCGGCGTCGATTTTATCGAAGGCACGGCATCGTTCAGAGACAGAAAGACCCTGCAGTGTTCTGGAGGAGGAAACGGCGGAAGCGCGATACATGCGGAAAAGATAATAATAGCCACGGGGACCGTTCCTTCGGGAATCGATTCGCTTCCAGAATCGGAGAGGATATTGGATTCCACCGGCCTTCTGTCGGTGGACCGCATACCCGGAAGGCTGCTGGTGCTTGGCGGCGGATACATAGGCTGCGAGTTCGCTACACTTTTCGCGGAACTCGGCTCCCGGGTTACGGTGGTGGAAATGATGGAAAGACTTCTTCCTTTGCAGGACTCCGAACTCTCATCGTTCATCGCAAGGGAGATGAAGAAAAAGAAAATACGGGTAATAACAGGGAGATCTCTGGAGGATGTCAGATGCGGAGATTCAGGAATTTCCGCCAGCGCCGGCGATGATAAACTGGAAGCGGATCTTATGCTCGTGTCGGTGGGGCGCCGCCCCGCGACTTCAGGTCTCAAACTCGAAGCAGCGGGGGTTTCAAGAGACGAAAAGGGTTTTATTCCGGTCGACGAACAATGCCGGACAAACGTTCCGGGAATATACGCGATCGGGGACGTTACGGGACGCGTACAGCTTGCCCATATGGCCAGCGCGATGGCGGCTGTCGCGGCTGAGAACGTCACCGGCGGACGCGGGTTTTTCCGCGACGACATTGTGCCCGGATGCATATTCACGATCCCCGAAATAGCTTCCGTTGGACTGACGTCCGAGCAGTGCAAAGAAAAAGATATTGAAGTGGAAACCGCAAGTTTTCCCTTCGCCGCGCTTGGCAAGGCTTCAGCCGGCGGCGAGACATCCGGCTTCTGCAAGATTATAGCCGATAAAGAAACAGACCAGGTTCTCGGCGTGCATATAGCCGGACCGCACGCTACAGACCTGATTTCCGAATCCGTTCTCGGCATGAATCTGGAGGTCACCGCCGAAGAACTCGGCAAAGCGATTCATCCGCATCCGACGTACGGCGAGATCATAATGGAGACCGCGCACGCGCTTCATGGACAATGCGCAAACCTGCCCGGAAAAAAGCAGAACTAAAAGAGCCAGTTTCAAAACTCCGCCCCAACCCCTTGGGCGGCAGGCGGCCACGGAGAGTTTTGAAATTGGCTCTAAAAATCCGAAATTTCGTTTTTGAAGCGGTTGAAATAGGCGGGTTCAGCACTATCTTAGCCTTCTTTTCTGCCTGGCACGGGGCATATTCAGTGAACCACGTCGGGTCGGACCCCGAGCAAACGGGGTTTGCTGAACATGTACCTGACACGGGGCATTAGCTCAGTTGGCTAGAGCGACACACTGGCAGTGTGTAGGTCATCGGTTCGAATCCGATATGCTCCACCAATTCATATTTTGCGCTGTAGGGCAAAATCTGAATATGCAGCTCCGCTGCCAGGTAGTGCGGAGGATGAGAA
>CAZGYO010000409.1:0-2032 GCA_964530455.1 uncultured Victivallales bacterium | reverse complement strand
ACGTGAACTCAAATTCAAAAGATATCCATTTGATACAGGCGGACTACGAAGAGTTCACCAAACGTGTCATTTCCGAGGGAAAAGCTCTTAATATCTATCAGGGCGAAATTCATTCAGGGCACCGGCACTGCATACTGTCGGGCACATTCTCCGCGCGGATGTGGATCAAACAGAGCAACTGGAAGATCCAGAAACTTCTGGAGGAGGTCTCCGAGCCCGCGGCATGCCGCTCGCTGCTTCTCGGCAACGGCGCTTACGGGGCTTTTATGGAGACGGCATGGAAACATCTTCTCAAATGCCACCCGCACGACGATATCTGCGGCTGTTCAGTCGACGAGACGCACCGCGACAATGAGTTCAATTTCAAGGCGGCCGCCGAGATCGGGCGTTCCGTGGCCGAAGACGCGCTTAAACTTGAAGCCTATGACAGGCCGGCTCCGGAAAACGCGATAAAGAAAATCGCGGTATACGGCGGCTCATTCATCGGCGGGCCGACCGAGTCCCGGGGGCAAGTCAAGTTTGGCAGGGAGACGGGCATACCAAAACTCCATGCTGAAACCTCCGACGGAAGGAAGCTGCCTGTAATCGCACGCAGGGCAGCCAATGCTGAGATGGCCGACATCACACTCTTTGACCCGGGCATGCCGCCGTGCGCCGTAAGGACATACGCTCTTAAAAAGGGGGAATCCGGGTGGAAGGCTCCCGACATGAAATGCGGGGTCAAATCCATCGAGAACACATTCTATAAAGTCAAATTCAACTCCAACGGGACGATAAACGTGACCGACAGAGAGACGGGAATGACTTTCCGGAACATGAACATGTTCGAGGACACGGAGGACTGTGGAGACGAATACGACTACTCCCCGCTTCCAGAAAACTCGCTCACTCTCGACTCCTTAAAAACATCCGCGAAGATCGCGGAACCGGAAATTACGCCGTGGTCGGCTTCCATAAGCGCGCAACTGATTATGCGTATCCCGAAATCCCTAACATCCGACAGAAAGCGGAGGTCCGCCAAAACAACAAGTCTCGGGATAAGTACCACTGTCAAGCTCTACTCGAATGTAAAACGCGTGGACTTCAGCACCACGATAGATAACACGGCGAAAGACCACAGGCTGCGCGCAGTTTTCCCCGCGCCCCTGAAGACCGGGCAGGTTCACGCGGCACAGCATTTTGATGTCCTGGAAAGGCCGTCAGCCCCCACGGGAGCGGATTATGTCGGCAACGGACAACCCGAAATGCCCACCCAGCACATGGACGAGTTCGTCTCCATTTCCGACGGAAAGAACGGATTGACACTCGCCTCTGTCGGGCTTCCTGAATATGAGGCGCGGCGCGGCGGGTCCGGGACGGATCTTGTTCTTACACTGCTGCGGTCCTGCGGATGGCTCTCGCTGCCGGATCTGGTAACACGCAAATCTAATGCCGGGCCCCAGTGGCCTTCGCCGGGAGCACAGTGCCTGGGCACAAACACGTTTGAATACTCGATAATCCCGCACAGCGGAGACTGGCTGGACTCGCGCGCATTTATTGAGGCGCGAAAGCTGTCTTCGGAAAGTGTTCTTGTAGAGGTTCCGGAATGCATCGAGAAAACAGCGGCGGCTGAAAAATCGCGGCTGGAAGAGCCGCTTTTTGAAGTGGATACTCCAGAAACGGTTGTCACCTGCGCGAAGTGCGGCGAAGACGGCAAAAGTCTTCTTCTGCGGTTCTTCAATATTTCCGGGAAAACGGTAAAAGCAAAAATAAGATTCGGGTTTCCGGCGGCACGCGTGTTCAGAGCGCGGATAGACGGGACACGGGCGGAAAAGATCCCGGTATCCCGCGACAATTGCGCGAAGGTGTCCGCGGCGGGAAAAGAAATAGTTACCCTGCTGGTCTATCCGGAATTTTCTTCAGCTTGAGACGGAAGAATATCTTGGCCCGTTTTTCGCAAGCAAGCAAGAGCTTGTTACGGGCTTTCAGCCCTGGATTTTTGTTATTATATCCGTTAAACCCCGGCCTGCAGCCGGGGCTCCGGAATCCCGGG
>CAZGYO010000408.1:0-2054 GCA_964530455.1 uncultured Victivallales bacterium | reverse complement strand
GTCTGCCGCGCCTGCGCTACCAACGCGGTTCACGCGGAGTTTTGAAACTGGCTCAACTTTATTATTCATTGCCAGGTCTCCGTTTCCTCTCTATATTCCGTTGGCGATATTGTATTTTGAAATTTCATCAGTTTTTGGCAGGGCGTCCCCGCCGAACAAGACCAGGCCATCTATTCCGATAATCACCTGATCCTGCATGGAACTCTTGAAAAGATCGACAATAGAAGTCCTTTCTGTTGTGCTGTCCTTCTCAAAGTATTCTGAACCTGACTGGCAGTGGTCTTACAATGCGCTCCGCTGTTTTTTCTGTACGGAGCTAAAATTATCAATGGAAATTGTTGCTAGTTGTCACGTATCCTGTATCTTGTATCCTGTATCAATAAAACTATTTACAGAAAAACAGGAGCAAAGAAATATGGATACCCCGAACATAATACTTATAAACTGCGACGATCTTGGTTACGGCGACCTGGGCGTATACGGTTCAGAAAACAATTCAACGCCGGCAATCGACCGGATGGCGGCGGAGGGGCTCCGTTTTACGGACTTCTACATGGCCTCTCCCGTATGCTCGCCTTCGCGAGGTGCGATGATGACCGGGTGCTATCCGCCGAGAATAGGTTTCGGCTCGTTCGACAACGGCGCCTGGGTGCTGTTTCCGGGATTCCAGACGGGCCTGAACACGGACGAGATAACGGTGGCAAAGATACTCAAGGGCCGGGGCTACGCCACGAAGATCGTCGGGAAATGGCATTGCGGCGATCAGCGGGAATTCCTGCCGACTGAACACGGATTCGACAGTTATTACGGTATCCCCTACAGCAACGACATGGGTCGGCAGGCCGGAAAAACGAACAATCCGCCGCTGCCGCTTCTCCGGGACGGCGAAGTAATCCAGGAACAGCCGGACCAGGCGGCACTGACCGAGCGGTATGTCGAGGAGTGCGTAAGATTCATGCGCTCCAATACTGAGCGCCCATTCTTCCTGTATCTGGCACATATGTACGTCCACCTTCCATACTATGCCCCTGAACGCTTTCTGAAACAGTCTAAAAACGGACGTTATGGCGCCTGCGTGGAAGCGGTTGACTGGAGCGTGTCGGTGATACTCGAAGAACTGAAAAGACTGGGGATGGACGAAGAGACGCTTGTTGTGTTCACCTCCGACAACGGTTCACGCGGCGACCGTGGAGGAAGCAATATTCCGCTTCGCGGCAGCAAGGGAACGACATGGGAGGGCGGGATGCGCGTACCCTGCATAATGCGCTGGCCCGGAACGATAAAACCTGGAAGCGTCTGCGGGGAGATTGCAACTTCAATGGATTTCCTGCCTACTTTCGCGACGCTCAGCGGCGCTGAGACGCCCTCTGACAGAATCATAGACGGACGCAACATCACCAGGCTGCTCCTTGGCGAAGCCGGCGTGGAGTCGCCCTACACCGAGTTTTTCTACTACATGAAAAACGAACTCGAAGCCGTGCGCAGCGGTAAGTGGAAGCTGCACGTATCAAGGAAAGGTGAAAAGGTCTGCGAACTCTACGATCTCAAGAGCGATATCTCCGAGGAGAACAACTTGGCCGACGAGAATCCTGAAATAGTGTCGAAGCTCAAAAGGAAGCTTGAACTTTGTCGTGAAGATATCGGCGACGATGCGCGGGGTATGCCCGGAAAGAACCGGCGTGAGCCGGGGCGTGTGTCAGATCCGGTTCCTCTTACGGAATACGATCCCGGCCATCCGTATATAATGGCCGAATACGATCTGCCGGAAAGAGGTTGATATCTTAACCCGTATATTTCACACGGGGGCGAAGCCGGCGCCATTCACGCCGGAGCGCAGCGTAGGCCGTCTGGTGCATGGATTGGTTCAAATCCGGGTTTGCGAGAGTCATTTCTTCTGTTTTTGAACGTCGTGAATCAGACTTTGCCGTATGCCAGGTGATGTGGGGAGGGGGAGTTAAAGACTCCCTTTTACCCGATTCTCTATCTTTTTTCTTATTTTCAGGGCTGAAAGCCTGTAATCCCATAGCCCGGAATCGCCCCGCATATATTTTATT
>CAZGYO010000407.1:0-2060 GCA_964530455.1 uncultured Victivallales bacterium | reverse complement strand
AAAATTTCACGCGGTGGTGAGTTTTCGGCGACATACCCGCTTCGTTGCCCGCGACTTGCGGTGGTCACCACAGCTTCTTGAAACAAGCAGGTTACCTGCTTTTCACCGCTATTTTTATGACTTCGGATTTCAGGTCGACGCTTTTCAGATTCAGCTCGAAATAGACCAGATATTCGCGGTGTTGCTCGTTTTTTTCGAGTTTGACATCTTCAACGAAATCGAGTTCCTTATTCACGAAAACAGCATTTTTAGGATTGAGATCGAGGATTGCTCTTTGCGGTTTTTCCTCTGTTTTCGGGTCCATTCTTTTCCAGTCAATCGCCGAGAAATCCGGTTTTTCGTCTTTTCCCAGTTCCGGAGTTTCAGCGTAGTAATACCGAATATTATGTCCTTCCTCCATCATCCATTCGTAGACTGTGAACTTGTTTAGCCCGAAGTTCTTGAATCTCAGTCTTATGACCGGCTTTTCTCCTGCCGCGAAGACCCGTTGGGGGGTCATGCACTCCAGGGCTGCCACGGCATCTTTGACTTTCGGGAATGTTATTCTTTTTGTTCGGCCGGAAGCCGGTTCCGCAGATATCGCGACGGAAAAGAGCGTCAGCACCGCAAGAAGCAACTGTGTTATCTTCGATTTTAGCATTGGGCTATTCCTTTGGACTGTTATTTATATTGCAATTGCCGGTTATGATTCAGCGCTTCAGGGCATGGAACTTCTTAATGAGCCCGGCGGCCGTTCCGGCCCCGTGCCGCATAAGAGCCTCGCCCACCAGGACAGCATCAAAACCTGTTTCACTGAGTTTGGCTGCGTCTTCAGCGCTTTTGATCCCGCTTTCCGCCACGGAAACGATTTCCGGTGGAATATGGCGGGCAAGTTCCACTGACGTGCCGATATCGACTTCAAAAGTATGCAGGTTACGGTTGTTTATCCCGAGAATAAGAGTGTCCGCGCTCATTGCGTTCTCGAGTTCGCGCAGTGTATGTACTTCGACAAGCGGTTCCATTCCGAGTTCTCTTCCGGCTAGTATGAAATCCTTGAGCTGTGATTTGTCCAGCGCCGCGGCAATCAGCAGAAAACTGTCCGCCCCGAGAAATCTGCTTTCGCGAATCTGGGACTCGTCGATAATGAAATCCTTTCTGAGAATCGGCATTCCAAGTACCGGACGGAGTTCCGGAATATATTGGGGGTTTCCCATGAAATACTTTTTTTCCGTCAGAATACTTACGGCGTCCGCGCCGCCGCCGGCATAGGCGCGGGCGACTGAATGGAGGTCGAAATCCCCGGCGATAATTCCGGCTGACGGGGATGCCTGTTTTATCTCCGCGATAACCGACAGTCCCGGCCCGCGGAGGGCGGCGGCGAAATCCAGGGGCGGAGCGGCGACGGAGGCTGTCGCGAACATTGAAGGATCCGGCCTCAGGTCTGAAAGTTCCCCTTTTTTGTGGGCGATTATTTCCTGAAGTATGTCTGGAATATTATTATTTTCGGTCATTTCGCTGCGCTGTGCTTTTAAGCGGATATGTGCGGAAAAAGGATTACCGCTTGGTCGGCCGGTCTTTGAACACATAGATAAAAATCAGAATTATTCCGAGAACCTTGACGGGCAGAACCACCGGGTTGTTGAAAAGTTCTTCCGTGGGAGTGTCCTTTTCCCACCAGTCGGCAAAGTTGGCTCCCATGAATTTGACTATTCCAACCGCAACATAAAGTATCGGCAGGTACAGCAAACTGATTATTATGGCGAATATGAACTTCGACAGGTTCGTGGTGAACCATCTCTGCATCCGCTGTGCGGGAGATTTCGTATATGTCGAAGCAAGTTTACGGCGTAGTGCCATGGTCCTTTTTCCCGGTTGTTAGTAATCTTCACGTTTAAACTGAAATATACTTATCGGGAGCAAGAAATCAAAAACATGGATGTAAATCTTGAAAATTAATTTACTTCACATGGAAAGTTCCTGCTTTCCTGTTATAGTTTGCTCGAGTTTTCGAAGAGAGATTTTTATTCGAGCCAGTTTCAAAACTCCGCGTGAACCGCGTTGGTAGCGCAGGCGCGGCAGAC
>CAZGYO010000406.1:0-2060 GCA_964530455.1 uncultured Victivallales bacterium | reverse complement strand
AGCTGTCGAACCGGGTGATTGGCTGTGCGATCGAGGCTTGACGTTTACCGAGCCAGTGTTGTCGAAACAAACTGGCGTGTTTTTTTAAAGGGACAATAGCCTGAAATCGGCTATTGGCAAAACTCGAAGACCGTTCCCGCATGGCACGGTTGGAAAGAATCCGGCATCGCGGCGTATATCTTTGCGGAGGATATCTGCCCGGTACAATGGCAGGGGGCAAATATCCGGACTCCGTATTTTTTAAGGGCATCTATAGTAAAATCAATTCTTTCTTTCGACGCGCCTGCCAGATGCATGCCTCCAATAACGGCATATACCTTACTGCTTGCGCAGATCCCGGAAATATAGTCAAGGGTGTTCGCGAGGCCTGAATGGCAGCATCCGGCCAGCAGCACCGTTCCTTTGGAGGTCTTGAAGAACATTGACTGGTCGTCATCGATATTATCGGGCGAGATTCCTTCTTCATCGAGAAAAAACCGGGTCTCACTTTTCTCGGGTTCATTTATTCTTGGAATCCGACCGCTGACCCACACGTCCTTTTCAACTTCCGCGGGAGACTCGGTAAGAACCATATTTTCGCCGAGTTTCTCCAGAAAACGCCTGTTTTCCTTTGAAATACCTATGTAGTGAAATCCGACCTTTCTTTTGCTGTATTTTTTTTCGAGCGCGGTCGGATGGAGATAGGCCTTGACGTCATCGGCGAAATACGGAACGGCAACGCATATTCCCCCGCTGTGATCGTAGTGGCCGTGACTGAGCACCAGAGAGTTTACCGATTCTTCTTTAATCCCGGCTTTCACAGCATTGTGTGCGAACGCTTGTCCGGCGCCTGTATCGAAAAGGATTTGCGACCGCTCGGTTTCAATCAAAAAAGACAGCCCGTGCTCGCCCAGCATCGATCTCGATGCTGTATTATCTACAATGCATGAAATTCTGAGGGTTGCAGGCATTATTCAAGTTCCGCGATTAGATAGTTTTAAGAGCCTGCTCGATGTCCCGGACTAGTACGTCTTTATTTTCTATTCCCGCGGACAGGCGAACAGTGTTGAGCTTGACGCCAAAGGTAGTTCTGCGTTCTTCGGGCAGATACAGCATGGTTGTCAGGTAGGGGATACAAACCAGGGTTTCTGTCGCGCCGAGGCTTACAGCGTGATATATATGACTGAGCGAGCCTATAAATTTCTTTGCATCTTCCATGTTGTCACCTACATCGAAAGCGAGGACGCCCCCGAATCCCTTTTCCATCTGCGTGGAGGCTAGCTTGTGTCCCGAATCACTTTCCAGGCCCGGATACCTCACGTTCGAAACTTCAGGATTATTTTCCAGAAACCGGGCGACGCCCATGGCGTTTTCAGACATCTTCCCGGCACGCATCTCGAAAGTCTTAAGACCCCGTTCAAGCAGAGAGGCGGAATATGCGTCCAGCGTGGCGCCGATAGCCTGGCGGGTGAACCACAATCTCTCGTAATGCTCGGCGGAGCCTGCTATGACTCCCGCCATCAGGTCGTTGTGGCCTCCGAGAGCCTTGGTGGCGCTGTGAACGACAAGGTCGGCGCCCAGTTCAAGCGGGTGCTGGTGGTAAGGAGTGGCGAAAGTGTTGTCGACAACCAGCATGGCTCCGGATTCCAGCGCCGCTTTTTTCGAGGCGGCTATATCGATGGTTTTGCACAGGGGATTGCTCGGGGTTTCAAGAAAAATCATCTTCGTATTTTTCCTGACATGTTTATGGAGTTCGAGGCTCTCATCAGCGTCGAGCCAGGATATTTCAACGCCCATCCTCTCGAGTATCAGCGAGACTTTGTAGTTCGCGCCGTAGATATCGTGAAAAAGGATGAGGTGGTCTCCTGACGACAGGTATGTCAGGTACACCATAGTGCATGCGGCCATCCCGGAGGTGCAGATCACACTGTCTCCGGCTCTTTCCAGCGCGGCCATCTTCTTCTCGACCGCGCGAACGGTGGGATTGTCGTCACGGTGATACGTGTATCCGTCGATCTCGCCATCGGTTATCTTACGAAGCACCTCGAAATCCAGATACTCGTAATTCACCGCGTTGACGA
>CAZGYO010000405.1:0-2065 GCA_964530455.1 uncultured Victivallales bacterium | reverse complement strand
TCCATTCTCTGCGTTCTTTGCGCCTCTGCGAGAGTCAATTGCTCATGATTCGAACATATATTATACGACATGTCGTGATTTACGGGAAAACGATATGTTGTATGACGTTTTTTTGTTGATTTTTCGTCATGATCGCGACAGTCAATGGATATGCCCCGTAAATAGAGCCCACGCAATCCCTTTTTTAACAGCTAATTAATTATAGTGTCTATATTGGTGGATATCAAGCTGTATATCTGAAAAAATGGCTTTGCCCTCCGGGTGGAAAATCAATATAGCCTGTTAATAAACAGGCCATTAATTCTAAAATATCGATTTTTCATGAAATAACGGAGCTAGACTCCCCTGCGATAAAAAAGCATTTTTCGTTCCGCTGTTAGACAAATCGACTACAGGTACTATAATATCACCCGCGAAAGCGCTTCACTATAAGGCGTGGTGCCCAAGTGGTCTAAGGGAGTGGTCTGCAAAACCATTATTCACCGGTTCGAATCCGGTCCACGCCTCCACAACAGTACAAACGCCGGCCTCCTTAAAAGCTAAGCTGCTTGAGATTAGAATCTTGAGCAGGCCCGACCGCGGCTCATCCTATCAGGGTAGAGAGAATGGCATATATTGCCAGCAGCACGGTGAGCGCGATGGATATGTACCCGAGTATAAGTCCGGCCAGAGCGAGTCCTTTGCCGGACCGCTCGCCTTTGCGAATGCTTCTGATGGCTAAATGCCCGAAGATGACGGCGGGAACCGCGAGTATAAAGCATCCGCAACAGCTTGTATAGGCCAGGATACCCAGGACGAGGCTTGCTATCGCCGCTCCGGAAGCAGGGCTGGGGTTTTCTTGTATTCGTGGGGTTTCTTGCATTATTCCATATCCTGTCTCTTTTATTTCATGCGGAAAAGCCGATTTTTGATCAGGTCACATCAGGTAGACTACAAGCACCGCCAGAATCAGTAGCAGGACGATTATCGCGCCCGCGAGAATGAGTATAAGCCTGTTTCCGCCGATCTTTCCCTGTTTTTCAGGGGCATCGGATTCTCCGCCATCTTCTTCCTTATTTTTTTCGTCTTCAGCGTCATCCTTCCCGGGATTGCCGCCATTTTTCTCTTTTTTGACCAGCAGTTCTCTGTCGGAATCGTCCTTTTCCGGCTTGCTCTTATCCTCTTCGGACTTGTCGTTTTCCTTTATATCCCCTTTGTCGCCGACGGAATCCCTCTTGTCTTCCGGCTTGTCAACGTTACCGGATTTTTTTTCGTCGTCCTTACTGTCTTCGCCACTGGATTCCCCGGCGGAATCATCTTTTTTGTCGCCGATATCTTTTTTCTCTTCTTTTTCTTTCTCGTCGCCTTTTTCGTCTTTATTTTCTGGAGCGGAGGCTTCGACCGCGGTTATTATGTTGTTCCCCTCGGCAAAGAACTTGTGGTCACATGTGCACAAAACTTTTCTGCCTTTTTCAGATTCCTCAAGTTCATATGTCTCACCACATTCCGGGCAGCGTATATTCATTTTTCGTCCCTTTCTTGATGTGACAATTTTCATCTGTCATCATATTTTATAGCAGAAAGCTCTGGATTTCAACGAAAACGGGTTCATTAGTATGCATATTCCCGAAAGATTATGTGTTTGAGAAGGTGCAAAAATGGACAGTCCGATGGTTTTCAGCTTCAGAAAAAGCGGATTTTCGGTATTGATCGTGTTCTTTGCCGCTTTGCTTGTTTCATGCGGCGTTTTTTCTTCCGGGCGTATTTCCGAAGATGACAGACTTACCCCCGAGGAGAAAGATCTTTTCATCAATGCTGCGCGCGATTACCTCCTGAATTCGGGGATAAGGGACAAGTTCAGCGAGTCTGAAAAGCTATACATAAAAAACAAAGACCCTGAAAGCAGTTTCAGCTATACCGGGCACAAGGAGGGGAAATTCAGGTTGAGCTGGAGAGTGTCGGATCGTATGGAGGTGTGGATAAAGGGTGGCGGGCCGTTCCTGGAAAGTTCATGCAAAATGATAATATCTATTATAACCTAAAAATCGGCTAATACGTACACTATTTGTCGATCACCCCCAAATAA
>CAZGYO010000404.1:0-2067 GCA_964530455.1 uncultured Victivallales bacterium | reverse complement strand
GTTAATGGCCTGTTTATTAACAGGTTATATTAATTTTTAACCCGAAGGGCAAAGCCATTGCACTATATCAGCGTGAAATATACGGGTTAGCCCCGTTATTTCATGAAAAATATTTGAAAAAATTGGCACAGACGGAGCGGAGAAAAGTTTTTTCAAGCTGCAAAGCAGCGACAGAAAACACTTTTCGAGCACCGTCTAGTTAAAAACAAGAATCGAAGTGGAAAATTATCATAGGAGGAGGAGGAAGAAGCATGAAAAAGCTGGTACTAGCCGAGATTGTTTTAGTAATGGTGCTTGCCGCGCCATCCCGAATTCTTTTTGGACAGGAGAACCCCGGGAATGTAGTTATAGAGTACGAACCGGAGCAGATAACAGAGATTATCCCCGTGGAGAATCTGCAGTACGAGCTTATCGAGAAGTTCTGCAAATCTATGCTTTCAAAGACCGGAACGATGGGCAAGATGCCGGAGAAAGGGGCCGTGGTGGTTCATGACTACAGGGCCAACGTGGCGAAAGTGAAGGCCTTTATAAGCAAGGCTGACTGGAAGGCGCAGAATATACGCATAGACATAGACTTCATAAACACCGGCGCGAGTTCCGGCGGCGGTATAGATGCCGAGATCGGATATAAGGACGATCCGTCGGTCAACAAGCTTATTATCGATGACGGCAAGGTCAAGGTGCCCGACAAATACAAGTTCGGCGCCAGAAGGGAGACGGGAAGGACTTCTAGAAACAATTCCCAGTTTATTGTTACTAAAAGCGGTTCTCCCGCCCGGCTTTTTGTCGGCAAGACCATACTTGACCCGAGCTGGCTGCGTGAATACCGTCTGGTTCCCACCGTGATTGTCACCGGCTCGTCCGGCGGAAGCGTCTTTGTTCCGGGATCGGTTCCCGAATTTGTGTGGCGGGATGTCGGCGCCAAACTCTATGTGCTTCCCAGGCTTCTGGCAAGCGGCAGGATTGATGTCGAGGTATATCCAGTAGTCACATATATTGACGGGGAAGGCGAGGAGCAAGCCGCGCGGATTGAGGAACTAAGCACTCATGTGACGGTCGAGCCTGGACAGAGGATTCCTCTCGGCGGAGTCATAGACGACAACAAGTCTGTCTATAAAAACCTTTTCGGACCGGATTTCAGTAACCGGGATTCCTCCGTGAGTGTTCTGGACATGTACCTGACCGCCAGCGTGCTCAAGCGCGGTGATCGGTCATCGAACATACCGCGCCGTGGCAAATTAAAGGACGACCTCCACGATATTCCGCGAAGAAAAGAAAATCCCCATGACTGGAGGTGACTTGATTCGCGCTTGCGTAAAGCGGCGGTGCGGCGCTTAGACATTGAAGCGGATGTCTATGATATCACCTTCCCGGATCTTGTAGTTTTTATCGACAAGTTCAGCCAGCCCTTTACGGCGGGCCTCCTCCTGGTTGTGCAGGTCTTTCAAATCTTCCCAGTTTATAACTTCAGCCCGGATAAAACCTCTTGCCAAGTCGCTGTGTATTTTTCCCGCGCATTCAACGATGCCGGAGTTTTTCCTGACCAGCCAGGCATGGACCTCTTTTTTTCCTGCCGTATAGAAGAAGACCATTCGCGCCCTTTTCAGGCATTTTTCGATGAAAGGGTCTGTCTGCGGATTTTGCTCCCTGGAGATCAGTACGGGTTTCCAGCTGAGCGGAGCAAGGGCGTTCATGAGAGAGATTTCGTCCTCTTGAAGAGTAAGGTCGCAGAGCGGCTTTTCCTCTTCAAGCCAGGAGAGTGATTTTCTGACGAGTCTTTCCTCGGCTCCCGAGCATCCGTGTTCAAGACGTATCTCCATCTTTTCTATATCCGGTATCAGCACATCGGGAAGCTCGCCCGGCGACAATGCTATGATATCCCCGGAATGGATATCACCCTTTATGAATTCGGCAAAGTACGGGGATACTTTTTTGGGCTGGAACTTTTCGACCAGTCCCTCAAGTATTTCGTCTTTGTATTTTTCCTTCCCTTCGGGCAGGTCGAGTCCTAGAAACGATATCTTCATGTTGTCGATTCTGTTTTTAGATTGGTTATGGCGGCGACTT
>CAZGYO010000403.1:0-2073 GCA_964530455.1 uncultured Victivallales bacterium | reverse complement strand
TAACAACTCATGTAAGCAATTGATGCTGTTTGAGTTATAGTTGGACATTAGTGATCCGCGATAATTTTTCAGATCACGAATTCAGTATGACGTGTCCGCCGGCCGGGACCGAAACTCCTTCAACCTTCCGTTCCTCGTTCGCGAAGTTCGCAAGGACGGAGTACCCCGTGGAGAATTCGGTCTGTTCGACCATCCTGTCGGAACAATGGTACCTGTGGTTTGTCATCTGGGCCAGGCCCACTTTTTCATGGAATTCATCGACAGCCAGCGATTCCCTGAACTCCTTTTCACGCGTCTTCCAGTCGGCGAGATTATTCACCGGCCAGTAGCTCATGTATCCCCAGAGCATGTTTTCGAGCTGACTGGCCGCTTCCCCTCCGGAAGTGCCGTCGCTCGGGTACCTCGCGTAGAACGCGGCGTCGTGAAATACAAGCGGCCAGACCGGGATGCTTTCTCCCGGGACATGGATGTGCCGGTTTTCCAGGAAGTCCAGGTACCCCATACCGAAATCCGCCGCTTCCTCGCTGCCGAGAAGCAGGCCCTGGTCTTTGAAAAACTTGATCAGCTCGATCTTGGCCTGCCAGTCTCCGTCGCGGGTCATCGGATGTTCCGGGTGCCAGCACTGATAGAACTGCACACAGGTAGCGGTGTCGATGAAATGCCCCTTCGGGTTGAGTGTCCTGATCTTCTCCCAGTTCCTCTTCGCGTATTCAAGCTGTTTTTCGGGACATATTATATAGCAGAGCCCGCCGTGCCAGAACCCGCCGTGGAGCAGTGTGCCGTCGCTTTTCCGCACCACGCCTTCGGGGAAGGACTCCGTCCGCGGATAGATGTCCTGGTAGTTGTCGTGCATCAGGGTGACGCAGTTCTCGTCGAAATCCACCAGTTCCCTGAGTTCCTCGATTGAGCCGAGCCCGGGTTCGGGCGGCCAGATATCCGGGTGCGACTCGTCATATCCGCCGGTCCACGTCCCGCGCAGGTTGAACACTCCCTTTTTCATCCCCCACTCGCGCGCAAGTTCCATTGCCTTTTTCATGTCGCCGTGCGAGACGTTGATGTTCGGTTTCCCGTCGTTCTCAAGGTCTTTGGGCGAAGGCTTCTTCATAAAAAGTTCGCTGCTGGAGGCGTGCGGCGTCCAGCACTGCATCGCGGAGACAATCCTGCCGCCGAGAAGTTTCTTAAGGGCCGGGGTGTCTTCCATCTTCTCCTCGATCGTCCTGAAGAATCCGTTTTCCCTGGCAAACCCGCGGAAAGCCCGCGCCATACCCACCCATCCGTCGGAAGTAAACCTGTATAGCACGCTCCTGGGAGTGTCCGGCCACCTGTACTTCGATTTCAGCCATATCGGATACATGTTAAGCCCGTTGCGGTAGGCGGCGGAATCGCCGTAGCCTTTTTCGGTTATTGCCATCCAGCCGCTTTTCTCGTCGCCCTTGAGGCCCCCGAACCAGCGCATGTTAAGGCCGTTGTTCTGTGCGGAAAATTCGCTTTCCATCCCGCCGTCGTCTTCCCGGATCCAGCGCCCGACCACCTGCGGCAGTACAAGGCTCTCGGAGACCAGCGGCGCGGGAAACATAAGACTCTCAAGCTGCTCGTCTATATCACTTACAGAGACGCGGAGGAAGGGGCCGTCAAGCTCGAAGCAGGCCGTAAACGAACCACGGCAGTTGCCTATGGGATCAAGCACCTTCACGCGCAGTTTGCCGTCCAGCTTCTCCGCCTTGAACCTGCTCATGTATATATCCGCCCAGCATCTTTCCCTGCGGTTCCATACCACCTCTTCGGCGATAGGCCCTCTTTCCTGGTAGCAGGACGGGCGGAAGCGCCACTCGGCGCCCGTGTTTTTGTCGGTGACGAACCCCGCGCAGTTCTCCTGCAGAGACAGCAGGATACTGTCGTTTTCAAGCCTCAAAAAATCGCTCATGAATTTTCTTTCCTGATTTTGAATCTCATAATGTTTACACTTTATACGGCTCGCTGACAAGCTCTAATCCGTATTTTTCACAAAGTCAGTGTGCTCTAGCCCGTATATTTCAGATATGTAGTTTGTCAAGTTTTCAGAAGGATACATTC
>CAZGYO010000402.1:0-2078 GCA_964530455.1 uncultured Victivallales bacterium | reverse complement strand
TCGGGGCTGAGACACTCGAAGACTATCCAGTACTGACCCCGAGCAAACGGGGTTTGCTGAATATGTACAATTTTATTGTGTTAAGGAACCACGTTTTCCAGTATGAATACTCTTGTTAAAAGACCACTGGGCAGGACCGGCGAGAAACTTTCCGTCATAGGTTTCGGCGGTATTGCCGTAATGAACATGGATCCCGAAAAAGCCGCTGAAACGGTCGAAAAAGCAGTCGGACTCGGCGTCAACTACTTCGATGTAGCCCCCGCATACGGAAACGCAGAAGAAATTCTGGGGCCCGCGCTCGAAGCATACCGCGCAGACGTCTTTCTCGCATGCAAGACGAATGCCGGAAAAGCCGGGCCAGCCTGGAAAGACCTTGAAAACTCGCTTGCCAGGCTGCGTACGGACTACTTCGACCTCTACCAGTTCCACGGGATCTGCTCCCTGGACAAGGCAAAGGAAATAACCGCCACCGGCGGCGCGCTCGAGACCATGATTAAAGCAAGGGCGGAAGGCATAATAAGAAATGTCGGTTTTTCCGCTCATTCCGAGGACGCCGCCCTGTGGATTATGGATAAGTTCGATTTCGACTCCGTCCTTTTCCCGCTCAATGTTCACTGCTGGAACCAGGCACGGATAGGCGTAAGACTGGTCGCCGAAGCAGAACGGCGGAATGTTGGAATTCTCGCACTCAAATCGCTGGCAAAACGCCCCTGGAAAGACGAAAAAGAAAGAAAGCTCTGGCCGAAATGTTGGTACCGGCCAGTGGACCGTAAAGACGATGTAGAGGCGCAACTGGCATTCACTCTCTCAAAACCTGTCACCGCCGCTGTCTCTCCCGGCTACGCGGAACTTCTCTTTCTCGCATGCGACAGCGCGTTGAAAATCCAGGAAAGCGATTTCAAATCAGAAAAACCTCTCCCCGCGGGCAAGCCGATATTTTCCTGAATCTAAACTCTTGCCCATGTCCTGATTGCTCATTCCGCGCGTGGTGACGCACGAAAGAGAACGGGGCGCATACAAAGTTGTGCGCAATTCGCGAAAATGAACCGGAACGAATTTCCTTTCCAGCGATTTCAGTGTATACTATTTGTTCGCTTATCTCGTAAACAACAGGTTTTTTAATGATAGGAATATCGAAACTGTATTGCGGCTCGGTTGAAGCCTCGGACCCCCTGCGCTACGGCCGGGAGTCCCGCAGGCTACCGTCGCAACTCCTGCAGTTTTCAAAGGACAAGAAACCCGTCGTGGTATGGAACTGCACGCAGAGCTGCAATCTCGACTGCCTGCACTGCTACTCGCAGTCGAACGCGCTGAAGGCGAAAAAGGAACTCACGACCGGACAGGGCAAAAAACTTATCGACGACCTGGCCGACTTCGGATGCCCTGTCCTTCTTTTTTCAGGAGGTGAACCGCTTATGCGCGGGGACATAGTCGAACTGGCAAACTACGCAGTCGGCCGGGGGCTGAGAGCAGTCCTCTCCACCAACGGGACGCTTATCGACGCAAAAATGGCCGCCAGGCTTAAGGATATAGGCCTCTCTTATGTCGGCATAAGCCTGGACGGACTGGAAGACACACACGACAGATTCAGGAAAAGAAAAGGCGCATTCAGGCAGGCTCTTGCCGGAATCCGCGCGTGCCGCGAAACAGGGCTCAAAGTCGGTCTGCGCTTCACGGTATTCAAGGGCAACATGAACGAACTTCCCGGAATCTTCGACCTGGTCGAAAGGGAGGACATCCCCAGGATCTGCATCTACCACCTCGCATATTCCGGACGCGGAAAAGACATCGCGACCGACGACCTTTCCCATGAAGAGACCAGAACGGTCGTCGACAAGATAATGGACAGGGCGCTCCAATGGCACAGAAAAGGCATTAAGAAGGAAGTCCTGACCGTGGACAACCACGCGGACGGCCCATACCTTTTTCTTCGAATGCTCCGGGAAAACCATCCGGGAACCAAAGACGTCTACAGACTTCTTAAGATGAACGGCGGGAACAGCAGCGGGAACGGAATCGCATCTGTAAGCTGGGACGGCACTGTGTTTCCAGACCAGTTCTGGCGCGAACATCCGCTC
>CAZGYO010000401.1:0-2089 GCA_964530455.1 uncultured Victivallales bacterium | reverse complement strand
GGCAGGCCCGACAACATAGTGTTCATGGGCGTCGGGGAACCGCTTCTGAATCTGGACGCACTGATCAGCGTCCTGGGAATAATCGTTCATCCGGATTGCTTCCGTTTTTCACCCAGGAGGATAACGGTTTCAAGCAGCGGCTATGTTTCGGGGATAAAGGAACTGGCCGACAGGGGGCCCGGGTGCAATCTGGCCATCAGTATACACGCTCCCGGCGACAAACTCCGCGCCAGACTAATCCCTTCAGAATACAGGTATCCGCTTGCCGAGATTGAAAAATCCGCGATATACTACAGGAAAAAGACCGGACGCAAAGTCACATTCGAATATGTCCTGATCGACGCTCTCAACGATTCTTCAGAGGATGCCCTGCAACTTGCAGAACGCGCCGTGCGCTGCAACGCCAAAGTCAACCTGATCCCATTGAACCCCATCGAAGAAGTGGATTTTCGTCCGGTATCTCCGGAACGGATGCGCAGTTTCGAGGAGATTCTGAAGAGGGCCGGTGTTCAGGTAAGCAGCAGGCGTTCAAGGGGCGGGTCCTCAAACGCCGCTTGCGGACAGCTCAGGGCCGGGGCATCCTGAGGTTTTCACAGGGGGGCGGACAGCATCCGGTCTTGTCCGGCTCCAGGCGGGTATTTGTATTTTTTCTTCGCGTATGTAAGTTTATTGATAAGAGTTTTTTTGTGGGATACGATGAAAATTAACCTGGTAAAAGTCAAGCAGCATTTTCCGGAAAACCATCTTCCTGACCCAGTGAAAATGTTGCGCTTTGAACTGGAATCCTGCCCCGTTGATATCGCAAAAGGAGCACGCCTGGCGGTCGCCGTGGGGAGCAGGGGGATTTCACGTATAGACGCGATTATCCGTGAGACGGTCAGGTTTCTCAGGAAAAGGGGGGCGAAACCATTTATATTTCCGGCGATGGGAAGCCACGGCGGTGCCACCGCCGAAGGACAGCTCGAAGTCCTTGACAGCCTAGGCATCAACGAAAAGACTATGTCGGTTCCCGTACTTTCCAGCATGGATGTGGTGGAACTTCCTAGAAAAGAGTCCCCGGTAAAGGTGTATATGGATAAAAACGCATGGAATTCCGATGGCGTCATTATGGTCGGCCGGGTCAAACCACACACGGATTTCCGCGGCAGATACGAGAGCGGACTCGTCAAAATGTCGGTTATCGGCGTGGGGAAACACGCCCAGGCTCTTGCAATACATGAACATGGCACGCGTGGTCTGAAAGAAATCATGCCGCTGGCCGCGAGGGACGTTTTCAGTTCAGGAAAAATAATTATGGGACTCGCACTCGTAGAAAATGCCAACGACATGCTGATGGAGGTCCGGGCCGTCAGAACTGAAAATATTTTTGATGCCGAACCCGCATTGCTCGATACCGCCCGCAAAAACATGCCATCTCTGCCGGTGGAGGATATAGACGTACTGATCGTCGATGAAGTCGGGAAAGACATCAGCGGCACCGGCATGGATCCGAACATCATCGGCAGGATCTACATACCCGGACAGGAAGAGCCGGAAAGCCCGCGTATAAAGACGATTGTCCTCGACGGCGTGACCCCGGGCTCCCATGGCAATGCAATCGGCGTCGGTTTCGCGGATATTATCACAGAAAACTGCCTGGAACAGATCGATACAAGGCCTATGTACGAAAACGTCAGGACAAGCACACACCTCGAACGCGCTAAAATACCATATACCGCTGAAAATGCCGAAAAGGCATTCGAAGTCGCTCTCAGAGTGAGCGGTTCAGGAAAACTGTGTGACAAACGCCTTGTGAGAATAAAAAACACCCTCCATATAGGTGAACTATATGTTTCGAAGAATATTTACACCGAAATTAAGGATAAAGTGACAAAAATCAACGGACCATCGCAACTCTTCCATTCAGGCGAGTTTGTCGATTTCTGAAGAAAGAATCAAGCGATAACCCGAAATTTTCACGCGGTGGTGAGTTTTCGGCAGCATATCCGCTTCATTGTCTGCGACTTGCGGTGGTCACCACAGCTTCGCCTTGCCGCCTTGCCCGGATTACTAGCCCGTACATTTCACAAGGCCAGTGTGCTGTAGCAGC
>CAZGYO010000400.1:0-2102 GCA_964530455.1 uncultured Victivallales bacterium | reverse complement strand
GGGCCGAAAGGCAGCTTCCCGATTACTCCCGTGCTCAAAAAACCGCTTTTCATGTATTTTGCCGAATCCATCCTCCGCGCGGGGGAAAAATACGACACCGCTTTTCACTGGTTTATCATGACCAGCCCGGCCAATGATGTGCAGACTCGCACATTTTTCGAGGAAAATGAGTATTTCGGAATGGATCCGGACTTTGTGCATTTCTTTTCACAGGGCACCATGCCGGTCATTGACATGAACGGCAGGGTACTGATGGAAGCTCCCGACTCTGTCGCCAAGGCTCCGGACGGACATGGAGGAACTCTGCGGGCTCTGAAAAGAAGCGGGATGCTTGATCTTATGAAGCAGAAAGGGATCGATGAAATAAACTATTTCCAGGTGGACAACCCGCTGGTCTCCGTAGTCGACCCGAGGTTTATCGGTCTTCACAATCTCAAGGATGCCGATATGAGCTGCAGGATGCTCGTTAAGAAAGAAGCCGGCGAGAAACTTGGAAACTTCTGCCTTGTCGGTGACAAGCTCACGGTCATAGAATACAGCGACATGCCCCGCGAACTGGCCGAGCGCAAGGACTGCAACGGAGACCTGGCTTTCTACGCCGGAAGCCCGGCTATTCATGTTATCAGAAGGTCTTTTGCCGAGCAGCTCACAAGCGGCGGCAAACTTACGCTTCCCTGGCACCGCGCGGAAAAGAGGGCGCCCCACTACACGCTTGATAAAGGGCGTGTCAGTCCATCCGAACCCAATGCCGTGAAATTTGAAATGTTTATATTCGATGCGCTTCCGATGACGCAGACTTCGGTCATACTGGAGGCTCGCAGAGAGGAGGAGTTTTCACCGGTTAAAAACCGGAAAGGCGTCGATTCCGCCGAGAGCGCGAGAAAGATGCTGGTTGAACGCGATGCCCGCTGGCTGGAAGCCGTCGGAATTGAGGTCCCCAGAAAAAAAGACGGCACTGCGGAATGCACCGTGGAACTTTCCCCGCGTTTTTTCATAGATATTGACGATCTGAAAAAATACCATGCCAAAACACCCCTGCGGGCACCCGCCAAAGGTGAAAAGAAGGTGTATCCATGAACAGGATTCTCAAAGTCAATATAAGGGAAATACTGATCGACGCTGGCGATGTGTCCCGCATGCTGTCGCAGGCATGCGCACGTAAAAACAGGATGAAAATAACCGGCGTCTGCCAGGTCGATGAACAGCTGCTTTTCTGCCTTGAACCTGACGATTTCGGAGAGGCGCTCAATTATGTGCTTGCGCCCTTTCCCTCAAGCAACGAAGACGAAATGACCGGAGAGATCGAAAACCGTTTCCATGCGGGCTTCTCTACCCTCGGCGATTTCTGCATAGGAACACGCAAATGGGGCTTCTTTTCGACAGGCAAATGAAACTGAAGGAAACTGGATTATGACTTTGTATCTTGGACTCGACAGCAGTACTCAGGGACTCAAGGGGCTCGTGGTTGATGTCGAGACAGGCCGGATATGCGCAGAGGAGTCTGTCAACTATTCGGCCGATTTTCCCGAATATAAGTGCCCAAACGGAGTTCTGGACGATCCCGACCCACTGGTGAAACATTCCGATCCGATGCTATGGCTTGAGGCTCTGGATTTGCTTCTTGACCGGATGAACAAATCGGATGTGCCCCTGTGCAAGGTCAGGGCGGTCAGCGGCTCAGGACAACAGCACGGTTCCGTGTACCTGAACGCCATGTTCAAAGCGAAGTTGCAAAAACTGCAGCCCGAAAAAAAACTGTCCGAACAGTTGAGAGATGCCCTGAGCCGGAAAACTTCACCTATATGGATGGATTCCTCCACGGGTAGAGAATGCATGGAACTTGCGGAAGCCGTCGGCGCGGAGCGCCTTCAGCGGGATACCGGGTCCCCCGCGATCGAACGTTTTACCGGGCCGCAGATAAGAAAGTTCTGGAAACTTAACTCGAAAAGCTATTTTCAGACGCGCCACATACATCTTGTAAGCTCGTTCATGGCTTCAGTTCTTTCAGGAACGAGTGCGCCCATCGACTACGGCGACGGCTCCGGCATGAACCTTTTGAACCTCAAAAAGATGAAATGGGATCCGGAGATAGCCGAGAGCAC
>CAZGYO010000399.1:0-2131 GCA_964530455.1 uncultured Victivallales bacterium | reverse complement strand
TGGAACAAACCCCGCAAGCGCGGCGAGGGCGGCATTCGAAACCCAAATCGTCCCCACAGACTCCAGGCGCAATGTCAATATCAATACCCTCAAAGAAAAACTGGGACCCGATGTCGCTGGTATTATGCTCACATGCCCAAACACACTCGGCCTTTTCGACAACAGTATTGAAGAGGTCAACAGGCTTGTCCACGAGGCCGGCGGGCTCAGCTACTGCGATGGAGCAAACCTGAACGCCATTCTAGGCCGCCTTAAACCCGGCAACCTGGGATTCGACCTTATGCACGTGAACCTGCACAAGACTTTCGCAACACCGCACGGCGCGGGGGGCCCCGGCTCGGGACCGGTCGGCGTCACCGAAGAACTCATCCCCTTTCTGCCCGTGTCAAGGGTAAGCAAACGTCTTGACGGTACATACGCTCTTGAATACAACCACGCCAGGAGCATCGGATATATCGCGCCGTTTTACGGAAATTTCGGCGTGATACTCAAAGCCTATGCCTATCTGCTCACGGTCGGCAAAGAGGGACTCTCCAAAATCAGCGAGAACGCGGTTGTCAACGCCAACTATGTCCGCGCGCGACTCGCGCCCTGTTACGACCAGAAATTCGACAGGCCCTGCATGCACGAGTGCGTCTTTTCCGCCGCCAGGCAGGTGAAAAAAGGAGTACATGCGCTGGATATTGCCAAAGCGCTTATCGACAGAGGTTTCCATCCGCCAACCATATACTTCCCGCTGATCGTGAGCGAATCTATAATGATCGAGCCCACTGAGACCGAAAGCAAAGAGGAAATCGACAGGTTCATCGACGCAATGAAAGAGATAGCTGAAATCGCAGACAAAGATCCTGAAAGGATTAGCTCCTGCCCGCTCACAACTCCGGTCAAGCGGCTTGACGAAACACGGGCGGCCAGAAAACCGGACCTGGCATGCAGGTGACATAAATCGAAAAGCAGAAATCAACAGCGGAGATCTGACCCCGCGCAATCCAGGGAGAAAAACTTTGTATAAATTCGAGTTCTATGTGCCCGAAAAAAACGCAGACACGGTTAAGGAGGCTGTGTTTTCGGCTGGCGCCGGAAAAATAGGCCGCTACGACTGCTGCTGCTGGCAGTGTGCGGGTACCGGACAGTTCCGCCCACTTCAAGGCAGCAGCCCTTCGACAGGATCTCAGGGAAACGTCGAAAAAGTCGCGGAACTTAAAATCGAAATGGTATGCGACGACGAACTTATAGGCGACCTGGTGTCCGCACTTGAAAAAGCACACCCTTACGAGACGCCGGCATACCAGTACTGGAAGGTGCAGGACTGACTATGATTAGTATTTTCCAGCAGAATCCAGAACTGTATTTCGCATGGGTCTCGACTGTCATTTTCTCAATATGCTGCCACGAATATGCCCATGCCAGAGTCGCGCTTTGGCAGGGAGACGATACCGCAGCGAAACTGGGGCACCTCACGCTGAATCCCCTGAAACAGATGGGGCTCTTCTCTCTGTTTATGTGTCTTTTCATAGGTTTCGCTTTCGGGCTCACCCCCGTAAACCCATCCAGATTCAAGCATAAATACAGCGATGCGCTTGTCTCTTTTTCCGGGCCCTTTACCAATCTTGTTCTTTTTATGATATTCGGCTTTCTGTCGGCGGTCACAATAGTTGCGGATTTAAAGTTCATGCAGATGATATTCCGTGTGGGCGCAATGGTAAATATCTTTCTCTTTGTTCTTAATATGCTGCCGATTCCGCCGTTTGACGGGGGTACCGTCGCCTCATCCTTCATTCCCCCTCTCAAGGCGCTGAGGGCATACCAGGGCATGATTTTGATGATACTGATAGCCTTGATGTTTTTAACCCCGGCCTTTGATTATCTTTTTAGTTTTTCAGCACTTATAGGGCAGTCGTATATAACCCTTCTTGCGCTGCTCTTCGACGCACTAAAAGGATTATTTTGAGCGAAAAAGAAAAAATCTGGACTGTTTCACAAGTGAATTCCGCCGTGCGCGAAGTGCTTGAAGGCGGTTTCATGCCATTCTGGATAACAGGCGAGATCGGCAATCTGACAATACACCGCTCTGGACACGTCTACCTTACACTCAAGGACGAGAAGGCGCAGATACGCTGTGTTTTCTTCC
>CAZGYO010000398.1:0-2154 GCA_964530455.1 uncultured Victivallales bacterium | reverse complement strand
CTGGACAGTCTTCGAGTGTCTCAGCCCCGACCCCGACGTGGTTCACTGAATATGTGCCAAACTGCTGTTCCAGGTCAAATGAGCAAGACATAACACAGAGCCCAGATGACGCACCCGAATATCCCGAGAATAAGCCCGGCTATAGCCAGACCTGCTCCCTTGTAGCGGTTGGATCTCGCAATCATGCACGATGCGGTCATTCCCAGAATAAATGCAGGAACACTCAACAGACCAAAAAAGATCACTCCGAGTATGCCGCATATCAGCGAAGCACGGGCCAGCGGGCAGTCAATACGGCTTTTCCTTATTTTTCCCGACCTGGTTTGAGCCCTGTGGAATCTGGTCGATTTCCGCATACTTCTGCTGGCGGAATCGTGGGCGTGCGGCATCGCCGCCACAGCCATATTTGAACTCGGAAACGGGCGCGTCTCCGGATAGTGAAACGCGAGCCCGCACTCGCACAGATAGTCCCCCTCGTATTCCACGGTGTACTGCCTGCGACAGCTCGGACATGTGTAGACTTCTCTCATTGACAAACCTCTTTTTTAATAGCACCACTCCTAATTGAGTTTTAACAGCAGTTTTCATGCCACAGTTCCTTTCGGCCTGCCCCGGACGGAAAAGAGGTCGGGTATTTTATCGGAAATGAGAAAATTTCTGAGAAAAAACTGAATCCCCGGCTTATTTCCCCCTAACCCGGAGTTTTGAAACCGGCTCCGGGGTAACTTATTCAAGCGGCACGGCGGACATGCCGTCGAATTGCGCCGAAGGCAGAAAATAGAACATTCCGGGTCTGAGGTTCGCGGAAACGGAATCCGGGCCAATCTCAATTTTAAGTTTGTCCTTGCCTGCGCTCATCCGCCTGAATATCTCTCCGAAGCCCATATACTGATAATAGCGGACAACACTGTATGACCCCGCCCTCGTCCCGGAAAGTTCGGCGGCTTTCCGCACCGCGTCGTCGAAAAAACCGAGGCTATCGACAAGTTTAAGCTCTTTAGCCTGCCGGCCGGAGAATATCCTGCCGTCGCCTATCTGAGTGTTCCGGATTGTCTCCTCGGTAATTTCCGGCCGACCTTCTGCGACGATCCTCACGAATTCGCCGTATATTTCCCGTACCATTTCCTCAGCTAGCTTTTTCTCCGCTTCTGTACGCGGCCTGGACCCGCTGAGCAGGTCTTTCATCTTTCCTGACTTGTAGACCTCTGACTGCACCCCGATCTTCTGGAGCAACTGATGGTAGTTGAACGTACGCATGATTACGCCGATGCTGCCGGTAATCGTCATTCGGTGCGCCACGATATGGTCGCAGGCCGCTGCAATATAGTAGCCTCCGCTGGCCGAGACCGCGCCCATGGAGGCTACAACCACTTTTCCCGAAGAACGCAGATCGAGAACGGCATTGTGTATCATATCCGAAGCGGTGACTTCCCCGCCGGGAGTCTCCATCCTCAGAATAACCGCCTTGACACTTTTATCCTCCTGCGCCTGTTCAAGCTGTCCGCAGATAACATCGGCATTGGCAAGATCCATGATGCCGCCCTCGAAATTAGTTATCATTCCGGAGACATCTATAACCGCAATCTTGCTGTCCGCAAAGATCGGCCCGGACATGCGCTGTTCAGGATATTTCGCGGTTCTGGCCGAGGCCGTATTAAAACTCCCGGATATTCCCGAGAGAAAACCCAGTCCTATGACGAGCAAAATTAAGGCACCCAGCGCCAGAACGCACAGCACGCCGAACACTATAACAAGAAAGAGGCAGCCCCGGCCTTTCTTCTCGGCTTTCTCCGTCTTTTCATCCCCAATCGCGGGCCCGGCGCTCTCCCGGAAGGTGTCATTATTTTCTGTATTTTTCATGAAATAACGGGGTTAAGGCTCGAAACTTCCATATTGCCATAGAACTCACGCGCTTTATCCAATGAAAATTCTGAGGGTTCGGCAGAAAGGCAACTCGCGGAGGCGACCGCTACAGACATCCTGAAACAGTCCTGCGGGGCAGCGCCGTCCAGCCACGAGCAGATATACGCAGCGTTTGCGGCGTCCCCTGCGCCGAGAACATTGACCGGTTTTCCTATATTCGGAACCGGGCACGAAAAAAGACCTTCGCGTGTCCCCAGCAAAGCGGGCTCCGCGCCTCTTGTCACGACAAGC
>CAZGYO010000397.1:0-2164 GCA_964530455.1 uncultured Victivallales bacterium | reverse complement strand
CCCCGAAAGAGGTCTTTTTCAGCTCAAGTGTTGCACTTCAAACTTGAAACCGCCGATATTTTAGAGTTAATAGCCTGTTTATTAACAGGTCATATGAATTCTTCACCCGAAGGGCAAAGCCATTGCACTAATTCATATTCGGCTTTGCCGAATCTGAATACGCACGGCAAGGCCGTGCCCGGGACCGCCGTGGCTTTCTGAAATATACAGGTTAAATCCGGATTTATTCAACAGAGCCAGTTTCAAAACTCCGCGTAATCCGCGTTGGGCGGCAAGTAATAGCTGGGGCATTTGCGGGTTGGGGCACTAGCCTTTAAACACGCGTTTTCCAGCAATTCACGCACCGCAGATCCTCGGCATCGGGAGCACGGCCTTGGCCATTTCGCCCTGGACGAACTTTCTCAGAAGCTCCGCTTTCAGGGATACGTGCTCGGAGCTGTCCCAGAGGTTGACGTATTCCCCGGGATCCTCGGCCAGGTCGTAGAGTTCGCCGTATGCCTGCCCGAAATGGACGGTTATCTTGTACCGGTCATCGATATATGTGCGGATGTTCATCTTTGTCGGCTGATGCTGGTTCTCCACTATTACATGGTCACGCAATGTCTCCTGTTTCCCGAACCATACGTCCGTTTCATCCAGCCCGGACATTGTCGCGGGCACGGGTATGCCGGCCGCGCTCAGGAACGAAGGCGCAAGGTCAACGGTCGACTGCAGGGACTCGGATACTTTCCCCGCGGGAACCTTTCCGGGCATTCGGACAAGCAGCGGAACCTTGAGAAGATCCTCGTAGTGGTGAATCGCCTTTGCCGTGAGCCCGTGCTGTCCGAAAAAGTCTCCGTGGTCGGTGGTGAAACAAACGAGAGTCGAGTCAGTCAATCCGAGTTCGTCAAGCTTGTCGAGTATTTTACCCGTGTACTTGTCAAGCATCGTCATCATGCCATACATTGTTGCGATGTTCCTGGCTTTGACCTCCCTTGATGACAAATGCGACCCGGCTCCGTGGATCCCATTTCCGCCGGGTTCGCGAAAAGCGCCAAAATCCGGATTCTCCATCTGCGACAGCTTGAAATACGGGGGCTTGTCGTCGAATTCGCCCTCCCGGTGTTCGGGGACGGTCACCTTGTCCGGGTCGTACATGCTCGCAAAGGGTTCGGAAACCATATATTGGGGGTGCGGATCGAAGAAACTGGCCCACAGAAAAAAAGGTCTTTCGGCGGCCGCGTATTCCTCCATCAGCGCGTTTGTACGCTCCGCTATCCAGGTGTCGTAGTGTATTTCCTCGGGTATCTCCCATTTCTGCCCGGGAGCCGGGGAACTGTGTTCCGGATCGATATGGAAATACTCGCGCCAGTTGGAATATCCTTTTTCCTCCATCCACAGAGCATAGTGCTGGCCAACGTGGCTTTCGTCCGTATGGTTGCGCGCAAGTTCCACGTGGTCGAACCCGTAGAACGGGCCGTGAAATCCCCGCCAGAAATCCAGGTCGTGGAGAACAGGATACGCTTCAAGTGATGGATATTCATCGCTTGTCTTGAGCGGCTGAAAATGAGCCTTGCCGATAAGGCCGGTTTTATATCCGTGCTCTTTGAAAATATCTCCCACTGTCGGAACCTCCTCCATCAGCTTTGTGCCCAGAGAATACGCCCCATGCTGGCTGGGATAAAGCCCCGTAATCCAGCTCGCACGAGTCGGAGTGCAGGTCGGATTCACGGTATATGCCCGATGAAAGCTCGTTCCATGCGCGACAAGCCTGTCCAGATTCGGGGTCTTCAGCTCCGCATTGAGATAGCCCATCGCCGTCCAGTGCTGCTGGTCGGTCGTGATAAAAAGTATATTTGTCCGCCTGCCGGATCCCATGACTGCCTTACCCAACTTTTATTTAATGAGCCAATTTCAAAACTCTCCGTGGCCGCGCGGCCTGCCATTTTGGATGCGAGGCCACGCCGATGCGGGAGCGGGCATACCTGCCTGGTCTGTCCCGACTGAGGCGGCGTGGTATTCGCGCCAAAAGGGCTTGCCGCCCAATGGGTTGGTGCGGAGGCACGGCATGCGCCACGGGGAAATGACGGGCACAGACAGTTGATGGTATGCACCAGTCATTTCACCGCCCCGTCTGCCGCGCCTGCGCTACCAACGCGGTTCACGCGGAGTTTTGAAACTGGCT
>CAZGYO010000396.1:0-2166 GCA_964530455.1 uncultured Victivallales bacterium | reverse complement strand
AGAAAATGGCATGAACTCGGGCCCTTCACGGTCTTCGACCTGGAAACAACAGGCCTTTCGCCGCGCAATCACAGGATAGTCGAAATAGCCGCCGCCAGGATTTCGACCGCCGGCACGATGCGGAATTTCCAGTCGCTGGTGAATCCCGGATGCCATATTCCCGGACGCTCTTCAAGAATACACAATATAACCGACGATATGGTCAGGGACGCTCCCTGTTTCCGGGAAGTGGGGCCCGAGTTTGCGCAATTCGCAAAAGACAGCACTCTCGTGGCCCACAATGCCAGGTTTGATCTCAGCTTTCTTCAGGAGAGCCTGTACCGTGAGGGTTTGCCCTTATGGGAAGGGAAAACCATGGATTCAATCGTAATCGTCAAAAAGGCGTATCCGGGACATCCCAGCTATAGCCTGCAGTACCTGAGAAGGGCTTTCGGACTCGGCGCCGGTATGGACGGCCCCGCGCATCGCGCTTTCGCCGATATAGAATGGACGCTGGAGATTTTTGGAATGTCGATGCAGCGGATTCTTGAAATGGCTTCCTGAACAGCCTGAAACCGATGCCGGAAATGAATTTCCGATTGAAAAATATTATTTATCGGGGATATTAGCCCGACAATATGATGGAGATTCACGGCCGCGCAGCGGAGGGTGCGTGAAATAAACTTCGTCGCCATAAACCTCGGGAGTTCTTTGATGGGATTCATAAAAAAACGCTTCAGAAGCATAAAAAAATGGCCCGACTGGCTTTTCTTTTTTCCGGCTCTGACAGTCAAGGCGCTGTGCTTTCTTACCAGGGTGAGAATAGTTGATCCGCACGCGTCCCTTGACTACGCAGCGGAAAATCCGGCCATATCCGTGACCTGGCACAATCGACTTCTTTTGCTTCCGCCGTCTTTGCCTTCGTGCATCAGCAAAAGGGTTTATGCCGTTGTAAGCCCTTCAAGGGACGGCCAATATGTCGTAGACCTTATAAGCAGATTTAATATGCACGCTATCCGGGGATCGAGCGCGAAAGGCGCCGCCACCGCTCTGCGCGAGGCCAAAAGGCAATTGGATAAGGGTAAAATAGTTTCTTTTACCCCGGACGGCCCGCGGGGGCCCGTATACAAAATGAAAAACGGGCCTGTAACCCTCTCGTCGCAGAACGGGGTCCCGGTTTTCCCTATAAGCGTGAACTATTCGTCCTGCTGGTCTTTTAAAAGCTGGGACGGCTTCCAGGTGCCCAAACCCTGGGCCAGAACGGAGGTCAACGTCGGAGAACTTGTTTATATTCCCGAAAATCTCGACCGGGAAGGCATTGAAAAATGGCGCGGAATAATCGAGAAAGAACTCAACAAAATCAGCAAAGTAGATCAATGATGGAACAGAAAATACCAGTTGTAACCATTGTCGGGCGTCCCAATGTCGGTAAATCGTCACTTTTTAACTGTGCCCTGGGACGCCGAATGGCCATCGTTCATGGAGAAAGCGGTGTCACCCGCGACAGAATAGTCGCCCCGTTTCTTTGGCGGAACAGGCGGCTACAGATTGTGGATACCGGCGGACTCGGCCTTTTCAAACGATCGAAAAAGGGCGCGGGCGTCTGGGACAAGGATATTGAAAAACAGGTGTCAGCCGCTCTGGAATCCTCCGATATTATCATATTTGTGACTGATGTAAAAAGCGGCATTACACCGCTGGATTCGGATATAGCCGACAGGTTGAGGGATATCGGCAAACCTGTTCTTGTGGCTGCGAACAAGGCCGATAACGATTCCGGCGTCGCCGCGGCCTCGGAGTTTTCGGCGCTCGGGTTTCAGGACGTGATTCCAATCTCATGCGTTCAGCGCACGGGTATAGATAAACTTTTCGGCATTGCGGCAGAAAAAACCGATGCTCCAATAGACGTGCGGGAGGACGGGTCACCTTTCAGGATCGCGGTCGTCGGAAGACCGAACGTAGGCAAATCATCTATGGTCAATAAACTCCTCGGCGAAAATCGGGTTCTTGTCAGCGAAACCGCCGGCACCACTAGAGACGCCGTAGATATCCCCTTGTATATAAAAAGAGAGGACACTCCAATCCCCGCGGTCCTCGTCGATACCGCCGGACTCCGCAAAAAGGGCAGGGCGGATACCGCTGTAGAGATATTCAGCATTATGCGGGCCGAGGAAGCCGTTAAGAGGG
>CAZGYO010000395.1:0-2186 GCA_964530455.1 uncultured Victivallales bacterium | reverse complement strand
AAAACCCGGCAACCTCGGTTCCATGCTCCGCTCCGCGGATGCCGCCGGCGTTGACGGAATGATCCTTTGCGGAAAAGGCACCGACCTCTTCAACCCAAACGTCATCCGTGCAAGCACCGGTACCGTTTTCTCAATGCCTGTCGCAGAGGCCGAATGCACCGAATGCCTCTCATGGCTGAAGAAACAAGGCTTCCAGACAGTCGCCGCCGCACCCTCCGCTAATATCCCATATGCCGAACTGGATATGACCGCGCCGACAGCGATCGTGGTCGGATCCGAGGAAAATGGACTCTCCGAGTTCTGGATGCGGAATTCGCAGTTTAAAGTCAAAATCCCCATGCTCGGCGCCGCGGATTCCCTCAATGTCTCCATTTCAGCCTCCATAATCCTCTTCGAAGCCGCCAGACAGAGAAAAAATACGGGACTTGTGAAAACGCATTCACTCGCAAACAGAGGCATACAGTGCAAAAAATCTTCTGCATAATGTTGATATTTTCCGCGTTTGCATTCTGCACCGCGGAGGAACTTTCACCCGGTGACGTTTACGGGGCCGGGTCCTCCCTTGTGCCCGTGAAGAACGACCTGCTTCTGCTGCGCCTGGTCGACATATATATACAAAGTCCGCATAAAAATCTTAAAACCAAGGATATACTGATAAGCAGCCCGGACGATCCGGGGTATTCCGAAAAGCTCACCCCGAGCCGATACGCCTACTGGTTCAGAACCCTGAGATATCCCAGGCGGCACGGGGATATCCACAGGGTCGCTTACATAAACATTTTTCTCGGCAGCCCCATGAAAGAAGGCAGGACTTATCAGGTCGAGTTAAGAAACGACGATTTCCACAAGTTCTCCAGTTCTGCGTCATCAAGGGGAAACTTCGGGTTTCCCGAAAGCGGGAAATTCACTTTCAGGGAGAAATTCAGTTGTGTATGGAATGGCGCTGAAGCGTTCAATCCGGCGATACACGTGAATCAGGAGGGCTATCTTCCCGACGCTCCGAAATTCGGGTACCTTTCATACTATGCCGGACTAGAGAATGGAAGATCCAGGTACCTGGATGCCGAATTCGGTTCGTACCGGGCCTTTCATATTCTCGAAAGTGATTCCGGGAAGAGGGTTTTTAAAGGACATATATTTGCTTCGCGGTGGAACGGGAACAGGAACCGCAGGCACCTGGACAATATGAGCCGCAGCAAGACCTGGATAATGAACTTTTCGGATTTTTCGGTTCCCGGCAGATATCTTCTGCGCGTTCCGGGACTCGGACGCAGTATGCGCTTCAGTATAGGTGACGACGCGCTCATGCCCGTGACCTCAAACCTGTTTCGAGGTATATACAGCCGCCGTTGCGGGACTGAACTTGACGGGGAATTTCTGCGGCGGGGAAGAGAGGCGTGCCATACCGGAAAAGTCCGCATACCGCGACTCCAAGAGTACAGCGATGTCTCCGCGCTTTATCAGCAGACGCAGGGGGTTGCCGAATGCCGTGGCGGTCACCACAACGGAGCATCTTACGGCAGGAATACCGTTGAAAGCGCGCTTTTCGCCGTCACGTGCCTCCTCCCACTTTCGCTGGAACCGGGCCTGCTCCAGGATTCGTATCCTGTCCCGCAGTCCGGCGACGGCGTACCCGATATAGTCCAGGAAGCGCGGCTGGAAATTGATTTCCTCGAAACAATGCAGGACCCCTCGGACGGAGCCGTATATACGGGCATATCACATTCACCGGCCCTGGTCCCTGAGTTTTCAGACGCTGCTGAGCTCGCTGGAAGACAGGATCGGTCGCAGGTCCTGCTCTGGAAAGACCTTAACGCCACCGCAGCTTTCGCCGCCGCCCTCGCGCACGCGGCGGCAAATCCCGTGTATGAAAAATTTTATCCAGCAGACTCTTCGCGGCTTCTTGCAAAGGCCGGTAAAGCGTGGGCGTTCTGCATGAAGAATACGGATGAGAACGGAATCCCACGGGACCTTGTGGAAGGGTATTTCGACGACAGCTATTTTCAGGGCGCTCTCGACGAGTACTGCTGGATGGCCGCCGAACTCTGGAACGCCACAGGTGAAAATAAGTATCACGACTACTTTATCAGACACTACGATCCTGAAAAATCCACCGCCTGGGGAATATATCCTCTGAAAGACGCTGCCGGGATGGCCGCAAGGTCGTACATCTTTTCAGCCAGGAA
>CAZGYO010000394.1:0-2228 GCA_964530455.1 uncultured Victivallales bacterium | reverse complement strand
ATCTCTGTGGCTTAGTGGCTTTGTGCGAGAATAAAATATAGTAGAATTTTAACAAATGGCTTCTGCCGACGGAGTACCGCCGTAGAGCCTAGACGTTATCATCGACTTGCAGTAATTCATATTCGGCTCTGCCGAATCTGAATATGCACGGCAAAGCCGTGCTCAGAACCGCGCTGGCTTTGTTAAATATACGGGTTAAGCCTAAATGCAGGTTCGGCGGCAGCGAAATATCCATTGGCGAAAGTGAAAAATAATGAACAAAATTATTGTTGCTCCTACGAGGATATTTCTGATCTTCCATCCCGGAGTTCCCTCGTAGTATGCGAGCAGTTCCTGTCCGCTGCCGGCCGGGAGTCGGATTTGCATCCGGCCACCCGGATCCAGATTGCCGTAAAGTTCGGCATCGTCAATAAGCCTGCCGTTCAACCACACCTTCCAGCCGGGGAAATAAAGCTGGTTTATCTGGATAATCTGTTCTCTGGAATTGTCGATGGAATAATGAATTCTGAATTTTCCATGGTCCGGGAATTCGAAGATCCGGCAGTCGGCATGGCTGACTTCGATAAACCCCCTGTCGCCGCGCCCCCGTTTCATCTCGCGGTGGACGGTTCGGGGAAGGAATTCGTTGGTTGAAGCATATACGGCAACCTTATGTAGCCTCAGTATCCTGTGTTCTTCGACAAGCCTGGAGATATCGACGCCCTCAGTGGTCTCAAACAGAAATTGCCGGCGATACCAACCGCAAAGGACTGCGAGGATAATGGCGAATGCCGCCGCGCGCAGCAGCAACGGCGCCGACACCCTGAGCCGTATACGTGAAATGCCCATCGCGCAGATGACTTGCACAGTCGCAAGGACAGAAAGTATCCGCCAAGGAAATTGTATGTAGTTGAGAAAAGGCGCATGCCCCCATATGAGTCTGGCCAAAGGGGTCATTGACGCAATTAAAAGTATGTAGAATATGAAAGAGTATCGTACAGCGCGGCAACGCCGTGCCGCTATGAATCCGGCGATGGCGAGAATGAAATGCGGCAAGCCGAGCTGGAACGACATGCCGTCGGCTTCGCCCCCCGGCTCCGAACCGCCGAAGCCCCAGAAGCTCGAGAAGAACTGCCAGGGCGCGAGGAGATGGTTTTCCGGCAGGAATGAGCCTGTTATGGCGGTCTCGTACTGGACATACTGCTTCATGAGCAGCGTGTTGATCCAGTAGGGCGAACTGATAATGGAGGATATCAGAATCGCTTCGATGCCATGGGCGATAAAAATACGGCGGGAACCGGAAGGGAGTTCGGAGGCAAAGACAATAAGGTAAAGAAAAAACAGAGGAAAATAGAAAAAGGCCGTAAAAGGGTGCGTCACGACCAGGGCGGCCAGAGTTAAAATCAATCCGCAGAGAGGCGCCAGTGTCCCGGCGGGCTCACGCATCCGGCGTCTGAGCAACAGCAGAAAATACAAGGGCCAGGGACAAACAAACATGGAAGCCAGCTCGCTCAGGTCCCCCCTGACGTAGAGGTTCACGTAAAGGTATGGTGTCAGCAGGAAAAGCACGGAACAGAAAAAGGAGCCCAGCCGGTCTGTATCCATTTCCCGGGCCAGGCAGAAGACGCCCATGCCGCCGAGGAAGAAAAGTGCGAGAAGCGCGAGCTTCATTCCGGTGAGGATCCCCGGAAAAAGAAGCGTAAAAGGCAGGGAAAAATAGAATATGCCGGGTTGATAGAAGACCATTGTGGGATAGCCATACCCCCCGTAGAGGTCGGGGAACCACCGGGGATAGAGTATCCCCTCCCGGAATGCCTCCTGAAACTGATCCTGCAGGCACGGGTACCTGACGCCGTCATGTGAATCGGGCCAGGTTCCGGAGAAAAGCAGCGGCGATAAAACCGCCACGGAGACCAGAAGGATTCCGAAAGGAAGCAGCCAGTTGGTTTTTTTCGTGGAGCGCAGCGCCCCTGTTTCTTCGGTTTTATCTTGTCGCTTGTTCATTTTTGACTCGGTAGATCTCGAAATTCCTGTTTGATTGTTCTGACAGTGGAATGGAGTGAATGAGCCGCGCTCCATCCGGCGCCTGGAAGAAGAGGCCCCTGGGACCTGCGGGAGTATCGACGACGACCGGGTTCAACGCGAGCAGCAAGCCCGGGGAAAAGTATTCGATATACCTTGCAAGAACCCCGGACACAATCCCCGATATTGTCGAACCAGGTCCCCATACAGCCACCTGTCCCAGCCGG
>CAZGYO010000393.1:0-2229 GCA_964530455.1 uncultured Victivallales bacterium | reverse complement strand
CTTTCTATCTGCTAATTCTAGTTCAATTTTAATTAAATACTTTTGAAATTACCTCAAGAGATCAACATTATGAACGACAACGGCAATATGATCCCTCTTCCCGCCATTGCCTCCGTATCTTTTCAGGCCGGCCCCAGGCAGATTACGCGGTTCAACCAGTCGATGTCCGCAAACATCAATGCGGCGGCCGTACCCGGCGTCAGCAGCGGGATTCTTATGGACGCTATAATGCGCAAGGCTGAAGAGACATTGCCCAAAGGATATAAAATGGCCTGGACCGGAATGAGCTACCAGGAAAGTGCAAATGAGGGAATGATTGCCGTTCTGATGGCCTTTTCGATGATATTCGCATACCTTTTTCTGGTGGCGCAGTTCGAAAGCTGGACGGTTCCAGCTTCCGTGGTCATCTCTGTCTCTGTAGCTGTCCTCGGGGCTCTCGCCGGATTGTTCCTGCTGAAAATGCCCCTGAGTATATACGCCCAACTCGGACTTATCATGCTGGTTGCCCTTGCCAGCAAAAACGCAATACTCATAGTTGAATTTTCAAAACAGCAGCGGGAAAGCGGAATGTCGATTTCCGATGCGGCGCTTACTGGAGCCAGAACGAGATACAGGGCTGTTCTCATGACCGCATATTCATTTATCTTCGGGGTGCTCCCAATGGTGTTCGCCACCGGCGCCGGCGCCGGCAGCAGACGCTCAATAGGAACAACCACGTTCTACGGCATGCTCGCCGCAAGCATTTTCGGTATTGTTCTTGTCCCGCCACTATACGCGTTTTTCCAGCGTAACCGAGAGAGGATCTATGCGTATATCAAAAAACGTTCTGAAGGATAATGGCCGGCAACTGCTCTTCAGGTTAAAAAGCCGGTTTTTAAACCTGAAATTGTCGCTTTAAGGCAGAATATGCAGCCAATTTTAAGGCTATACCATTTATAGGCAAACTGTTGCGCAGGCCCGACCCGAGCCGGAGCTTACTTCCGCAGTTTGCTTAACCAGTATTCCATCTGTTTGCCCGCGGCTTCGCGTCCTCCGAGTCCGAAAGACAGGGCCGTGGCGAGGGCTACAGCGCCCAGTGTCAGAGCAAATGCCATATTGATGATATCGTCGGCTATTTCCATGGCACGCAGTCCCATTGCCAGAACGAGCGCGAGAATCGCAATGCGGACAATAGCGGCGTAGACGCTGTTTTCCGTGGACCGGTTCAACGCCCGATAAGCGGCGTTGGCAATGAAGTTTCCTATACCGAGGATGATCAGCCCCAGCGCGACCTTGCCGGAAAAGACCAGAAGATTTGTCAGAATTCCGGTCAGTTGAGGCATGGCAAGCTTTTCAACGGCGGAGACACCGGCGGCAAGCATGATAAAGAAAAATGTAATATAACCGATGAGCTTCGAGAATGACGTCTTCTCTCCGAGCATGCTTTTCGCGCCCATCTTTTCCGGCAATTCATCTGCTCCGAGATTCTTCAGGAACTCGCTCAGGAACTGCGTGACGAAGCGTCCTGCCACGAATGCCACAATCAGAATAATAGCCGCAGCGAGAATGTTCGGAACCGCAATCAGCAGAGATTCCAGCATTGAACTTGCCGGCCTCGAAATAGCCTCTATCTTCAGTGCATCGAAAGCCGCGACAATGATCGGAATCAGCACGATGATGTAGGTTAATTGCCCAAGTGTTTTGGAGATACTCAGCGACTCGCTCAGGCCGATTCTGGAACTTATCCCGTCAAGCCCCTGGGTCAGCATGGTGACTACGCTTGAGAGCATTTTAGCGAGGATATATCCGAGAAACCCGATCAGCAGCGCTGCGATGATATTCGGGAATGCGGAAAGAAAGCGGTCAAACATATTCGCCAGCGGAGCAAGAACGCCTTCAACGCCGAGAATGTCCAGCGTCAGCAAAAGAACATAAAGCAGAAGAAGGTAGTAACAGATACCGGAAAGTACTTTTTCGACCTTGACGGGCTTCTCGGATTCACCCTGGAGCCGTTCGTCGAGTTTTACCTTGTGCAGCATCTTGCCCAGCAGTTTGGAGATCATCCCGGCGATAAGCCAGCCGATGACGAAAACCAGCAGTGCTCCGAATACCGTTGGCACGTAAGCCCCGACCGTTTGCAGGAGCGGATCAATTGCCTGTCGAATCATGTCCATCATTATACCTTCTCCCCAAGTTAGTTAGTGCATATTCGAAAAGGTTTTGGATATTCCAAAACTTTTAGAATCTGCA
>CAZGYO010000392.1:0-2262 GCA_964530455.1 uncultured Victivallales bacterium | reverse complement strand
GTGTGAAGGAGACCTTTCTGATCCTCTGCGAGGCCCATTCCGAGTCGATCCCGGAAGGGGCGATTCCCCATACCTTTCTTGTATAGTCACTGAAGAAATAATTATAGAGCGTGTCTCCAAAGCGGTTTTTGACCCAGGATGCGAAATCGTTTTCAGGTCTCAAAGGAAAGAGCCGCCTTTTGATAAAGGAAAAGAATATGCGGGTGGAAAAAACCGGCCCGAGCCTGAAGAGCACCTGTCCGATGCTGAGAGGATAGTCGAAGAAAACCTCATTGAAATATACACGTGACTTCCTTTCACGCAGGAGGAATTCGTCGCCCAGAAGATCCGTCCACAATTTTTCTATATCAGGGTTCTTCGTGAAGAATCTGTGCCCGCCGATATCCGCTCTGTAACCATTGTGGTCGAGTGTCCTGCTCAGACCGCCCGGAAATCCGCCTTGTTCGAGGACCAAGCATTTGCGCCCGAGTTTACAGGACAGGTGGTACGCGGCCCCCAGGCCGGCAGGGCCGGCCCCTAATATTAAAATGGTTTTCTGCTCGTTCATGCCTTAATTTCACCTTGATGGTCAAATGATACAGCGAGTTGCAAGTTAAATCAAGCGTCGGCATCTTCAATTTCAGGAACCGGGAGTTTTGAAACAGGCTCCCTTTTTGAGCGACACCGTGGTAAGCGCTGCGAAATCAAATGAGGATGGCGACGCGTTGCGATGCGGTAACCCGGCTTGATTTTTTTGGTATTTTATGCTATATTGGGATTAAAATACCATAGTGTATGGAATTCAACCTGAATACAACAGCTGTTGTTCTCGGGTTTAAGCCTCATCATTATAAAGGGGAAGGAGGCAGGCATGAAGGGGAAAGAGAAGTGGGACGGGGTCTCGCCGGCCTCTGCGCCGATGGACTACATCCCTCCGTACGGCGACCTCTCGAAAATGGACCGGGACGGCCTGATCCTGAAGGCTGTCGGCGCGGAATCCCTGCGCAATATAGCTTCGGATTTCATGGAGCTGCTGGGTACTTCATGCGCTGTCTACGAGAAAAACGGCGATTACGCTTTAGGGATATTTGCTTCCGGCTGGTGCCAGCGCCTGGACACGGCCGCATATAAACTCTGCGGAACAAAAGACACCCTCAAAGCGCTGAAATCCAAAAAATGGCTTTGTCACGAGTCCTGCTGGAACGATTGCGCTAGGCAGTGCATTGAAAAAAAGAGACCCTCGGATATCGAATGCAACGGCGGAATACGCATTTGCGGAGTCCCGATACTGGCTGACGGCGAAGTGGTCGGCGCCATCAATTTCGGTTATGGAACTCCTCCTGCCGACAGAGAGACTCTCGCGGAACTGGCGAAGAAGTACAGGGTAGATCTAAAAGAACTTGAGAAAGCGCGGAAGGAATATCAGCCTCGACCGGATGTCCTGGTGGAGATGGCCAAACGCCGCCTCCGTAACTCCGCCCTGCTTATCGGCAAGGTAGTGGAGTCGTATATCGCAAGGAAGAAACTCCGGGAAAGCGAGGAAAGATTCAGGCAGCTGTTCGACCATATGCGTTCAGGGGTAGCGGTATTTGAGCCCTGCGAAGATGGGAAGGATTTTATATTTGTCGACTATAACAGAGCGGCGGAGAAGCTGGATAAGACAAAAAAGTCGGAAATTATCGGCAGAAAAGTGACTGAAGTCTTTCCGGGGGTCAGGGAAATGGGTTTGTTCGACATTTTTGTCAAGGTTTATAGAACCGGCAGGCCGGAGCATCACCCTCTCCGCAAATATAAAGACGAGAGGCTGGTGGGCTGGAGAGATAACTATGTGTACAAACTCCCTTGCGGGAATATAGTCTCAATATATCAGGATCTGACTGAAATAATGAAGTCCAGGAAAGCGCTTCAGGAAAGCGAGGAGCGGTACAGCACCCTTTTCGCCGCTTCTCCGCTTCCGATAAAGATATTCGACGAGTCTGACCATATTATCGAAGCGAACCCCGCGTCCTGCGAACTGCACGGCTGTAGCCGGAAGCAACTGCTTAATCTGAAACCGCCGGATTTTATAGCTCCTGAAAACCGGCATGTGTTCCACGAGTTCAAGGAGACAATAGCAAGAGGTGAGGATTACCATGGGTTCGGAAAAATAAGCAGAGCGGACGGAACCGAAGCGCTGATTGAAATCTTTGGCGCCCCGATCATGCTTGGGGGCAAAAAATGTTATCTGTCCATAGAGCCAATTTCAAAACTATTGGCTTCCTCTTTGTAAAAATTGAGTTTTTC
>CAZGYO010000391.1:0-2271 GCA_964530455.1 uncultured Victivallales bacterium | reverse complement strand
GGGTATGCCCGCTCCCGCATCGGCCTGCCTGAGCGACTACGCTCGCAGTCAGGCGTGGCCTCGCATCCAAAATGGCAGGCGGCCACGGAGAGTTTTGAAATTGGCTCTTAAAGGTGTTTTTAAAATTTTTCATGAAATATGCGGGTTGGGTTGAAAGGCAGAGACAGACGACCCCGGCACGCGGAGCCTGAATCAGTTGCTTCAGGTAGGACAGTCTTTTTCCTGAAGAAACTCGGGGGTGAGACTGTAAACGTCGAAGAGTTTTCTCCCGTCGCCTTTACGCATCAGACCATCGTAGCTTGCTGCTTCGGTGAACTGGTACCCGTTGAGTTCGGAAGCTTCGCCATCGTTCAGTGAGTATACGGTATGTTTTTCCTTAAAGGCGGCAAAGATCAGAAGCAACAGCAAGAATATAAACAAGAGAACTGAAACATATCTTTTCATGGTCAAAAGATTATATTATCTACGCCTGAGTTGCAATCGCCCGGGACGAAAAAGAATCAATTTAATTTTCTGCCTTCAGGCATTCTCACTGAAACGCCCAGTGAATCAAATTTCTCCAGTATGGTTATTGCGATATTTCTGCCTGTATTGATTCTTTTCTGGAACTCCTTAACCCCCACTGCTTCCTGTTGTTCGGCCATCTCGCGGAAGATCTCCAGGCATGATTTGAAAAAGTTGGTGGTCATATAATGCTTGCCGAGAACAACTATTTCTTTTTCTTCAACCAGAATATTGACGAGAAGCCTGAACTCTTTTTCCGGGACATCCAGCTCCGTGATGGTCGTCCCGCGCGCGACGCATTCGTACCCGGCTTCAGCGATCAGAGCCAGAACAGCGTCTTTCCGGCGCATCTGTTTTTCATTCATGCCGGGTTTAAACCCTTCAAGTGACAAGCGGCCGTGGGAAATACGGAATTCTTTATAATTCGCGCATAGAAAATTTAACAGGCCCATGGCTGCTGTTTTGTTCAATCCTGTCAATTTGCCCAGGGTGTTAGTATCGGCGCCCCAGGAATATTTGTGGGATTCATGGTATTTTTCAAGGATTTTCACGACTTGTTTCTTTAATTCCCGCCGCCGGCAGTCGACAATAAAAACATCTCCGCCCAGGTATTGCAGAAAACCCGAATCGGTCATTTCGGCAATTGTCTTTTCCGCTTCAGCCGTTTCAAGGCATGAGTATCGTATCAGTTCGTCCCTGCTCTGCCACGGAGAAGAAGCGATCATGACCTGGGCGCCCGGCAAATCGCCATTTTGCAGCAGATCCGCCGCGCGATCCAGTCGATTCCCGAAATCCACAGACGAACGTTTGAACAGGAAGCTTTCTGGAAGTATGACGGTCCCTCCGCCGACGGTCATCGACGGGGATGTTTCCCTCAGGATAAACTTATCACCCGAAGCCAGCACTGCTGGTTTTGCCAGGCTCAGCCTGGCAAAGCCGCGTTGCAGGGGGTTGAGATCGTTGGAACCGATAAGTGAAACTTTCACGTTGCTTTCAAAGGTGCCTGAATGAAAACGCAAGCTCATATTGTGTTTAACCGCAAATTCTTCGTGGCAGTTTTCGATAACAGCGGCCGCAGTTTTCGTGGCGTGATATGCTCCCGGAGCAGCCAATGCCATTCCCCGTTCCAGCTCCTCCTCCCCGATGTCGCGCAGATTGAGCGCGCAGCATATTTTCGCCCGCGTGGTCTCAGTCTCGAGTTTATAGTTCTGTATTCCCCTGACGCCGGTCAGCTTGTTTCCCGGCAGAAGCGCCAGGTTCTCATCAATACTCAAGTCCCCGGAAACCGGAATGCCGGTCACTACGGTGCCTATACCCTTTACTGAAAACCTATTCTGGATATTCATGCGGAATTTCCGGTTATCATGCCTGAACTCCAGCCGGTCCACGGTTTTTTCCAGTTTTTCCCTGAATTCGCCGATTCCTGTACGTTTTGTATTGGATATCGGCATGACCGGTACGTCGGGGAAGCCCATCTTTTCAAGAAAGCCGGAAAGTTCCTCCCGCGCGAGAAGCAAAGTCTCATCATCAACCAGATCTATTTTTGTCAGAGCTGCAATCAATTTTGGATAGCTGAGCATCCTGATGATTTTGAGGTGTTCGATTGTCTGAGGCATCACTCCGTCATCCGCCGCCACTACCAGGATCAGGTCGGTTATTCGGGGTCAACGTAACTTAAGTTGTTAATAATCATTGATTTGTCAAAATGACTGCCGTGAATTCAAAATACAAGTGCAACACCCCCGGCTTGAAAACAAAGCGGGTTAG
>CAZGYO010000390.1:0-2280 GCA_964530455.1 uncultured Victivallales bacterium | reverse complement strand
GGAATTGAACAGGGGACAAAGGTCGAACTTTTCGGAAACCTCACCGTTTACGAGGTACGCGGAGAATACCAGTTTACCGTCAGGACAATGCGCCCGCTGGGAATAGGCGAACTTCAGCGCCGTTTCGAGGAACTGAAAAAAACGCTGGCCGCGGAGGGTCTTTTCGACGAGGAACGCAAAAAGACGATTCCAATACTGCCCGGGCGGATAGGAATTATAACATCACCGGAAGGCGCGGCGATCCGCGATTTTCTCCAGATAATCCAGCGCAGGTTTCCAAATCTCGCAATAAGGATATATCCCGCTCCAGTACAGGGAAAAGGAGCTGAAAAAAAACTGGCCCGGGGGGTCGAATTCTTTAACAGGACAAGGAACGTTGACGTTATAATTCTGACGCGCGGCGGCGGGAGCTTCGAGGATCTGTGGCCCTTCAACGAGGAAGTTCTTGCCAGGGCGCTTGCCGAAAGCAATATCCCCGTTATCAGTGCCGTGGGACACGAAATCGATTTCACTATATGCGATTTCGCATCCGACATGCGGGTGCCCACACCTTCAGCGGCGGCGGAACTCGTAGTCGGCAGAAGGGAAGAGTTCCAGAACTTCATCGCGGACTCCGCCCGCAGAATAGCACAAGCAGTGGCCTTGACAATTGAACGCCTGAAACGGCGTTTTGGAAACGCCGCGGGAAGCTATGTCTTCAGGGAACCAGAACATCTGCTCAGGCAACACCAGCAGCGCCTGGATGAACTCGCCTCACGCGGAGAGAAAAATGCCCAACTCGCGCTCGAGAGAGCGCAGTCAAGACTGAAGGAGGCAAATGCGAGACTCGCAAGCGTGAACCCCGAGACCGTCCTTAAAAGAGGCTATTCGATAATCACCCGGGCCGAGACAGGAAAGGTCGTCACTTCCCCCCAGGCGGAGGGGACACTGCTTGACGCCAAACTCGCAAAAGGAAAAATGAAACTGAAAGTCATGGACGCTTAAACCAATATTTGGAGGAAGATATGAAACTTATCGGAATAGATCACCCGGCCGTCGCGGTAAAGGATGTGGATCTGATCGCTGACTGGTGTTGCCGGACTCTGGGCTATAGCAGAAAATCGGGAAATCCGGGTTCCGTATGGCTTCTCGAATCGCCGGAAGGCGCCTTTCTCGAGATCATGAAAGAGGACGAAAGCCCGAGACCGGAGCGAGGGACATTTACGCCGGGCTGGTCCCACCTTGCGCTGAGAGTCGAGAACCTGGACGAAGCAATAGCGTTCCTCGAAAGCAGAAATGTCCACTGGACGGGCGAAACAGGAAACGCTGTCGGCGGCGGCAGGCTGAGGAACTTTACGGATCCGGAAGGCAATATGTGGCAGATAGTTCAAAGGAATTGAGCAAGTGTAATGGAACTCGAATTCACAAAAATGCACGGCGCCGGAAACGATTTTATCCTCTTCTGCCCACACGATCCGTTCTTCCCTGAAAAAAGATGCCTCGTGTCTCTGTGCAGCAGGAACAGAGGAATCGGCGCGGACGGACTCATCATAATATCAAGAACCAATGAAGACTCCAGCTTTTCTATGAAATACTACAATTCCGACGGCTCCGAAGCCGGAATGTGCGGGAACGGACTGCGCTGCGCGGCTCTTTTCTGCAGCCGCGTTCTCGGCGCCCCCGACAAGATGTCATTTTGCACCGGCGCGGGCGAACTTTCCGCGGAAATCGCAGAAGACAAGCAGATACGGATATCCATCCCCGTAATCTCTCCGCCGGAAAAGGCGCTGATCGACGGCAAAACATACTTCTTCTGCAACACCGGCGTCCCCCACCTCGTCGCCGAAACCCCGAACCTGAGCAACCTGGACATCCTGACGGAGGGACGAAGACTCAGATACCATGAACGCTTTCAACCGGAAGGCACAAACGTCGATTTCATAGACCCGGATGTGCCCGAAGGCGCGCCTGTGCCGTTAAGAACATACGAAAGAGGAGTCGAAAACGAAACCCCGGCCTGCGGAACCGGCGCCGCGGCCGCTGCTCTCTGCCTCAAATATATCCGCAAAAAGCCCTCGCCGATCAGACTCATTACCCCCGAAAAGGATATACTCCAGATTGACTTCACCGATAGCGATGTTACCTTATACGGGGCAGCGGAACTTAAACTCACTGGACCCGCTGAAATAGTGTTCTCCGGGAAAATAACAATCGAAAGGAATTCTGATGAAACTTGAAGGCGTTTATACAGCAATTGTAACACCGTTCGCGAACGGGAAAGTCGACTACAGAAAGCTTGCC
>CAZGYO010000389.1:0-2282 GCA_964530455.1 uncultured Victivallales bacterium | reverse complement strand
AAAGCCATGAACCGCGCGCACGATTTCGCATGCTCCGCGCTGGCAGTCGAAAAGCTGGCCGAACGCGGCATAAAGGTCGCCGCGCATCTGATACTGGGGCTGCCGGGTGAAGGCGCCGCGGATTTCGTCAAGACCGCCAAGTCAATAGCACCCCTCCCCTTTTCAGCACTCAAAATACATAACCTGCTCGTAATTAAAAACACTGAACTGGCCGCGAAATTCGCAGACGAAGGCTTCAAGGTGATGAACGAATACGAATACGCCGAAGCCCTGCTCGAATTCCTTGATCACGTGCCGCCGGAATGGCCGCTTATGCGCGTCACCGCCGATGCCGTTCCCGATTCCCTAGTCGCGCCGAAATGGAGAATGAAAAAAGGACAGTTCATCGAGCTTCTTAAAAAAATGCGGAAAAATGGAGGAATCACGCCTGTAGATACCGGTGACGGCACGGAGACATTCTACAACCCCGTATACCGGCAGCACTATAATTCGCTCGCGGGGGCTCTCTCCGAAGCCAGGAAAATATTCGTCGATCCTTGCATTGATGAACACTTACTTCAGAACAGAAAGACTGTCAATGTTCTGGATATCGGACTCGGACTCGGATACAACGCTTTGAGCGCCCTTGAAAAGGCGGACGCTCACGGATGCGGCATCAATATCATCTCGCTTGAAAACGACCTCAAGTCCATTGACCTTGCGCTTCGGATAACACAAAACCCCGAACACCGAAAAATGCTATCCGGGCTCAGGAAAAACGGCGGCTGGCAAGATGGCTCCAACTCCTGGAAAATCCTTGAGGGTGACGCCAGGAAAACCGTGTCACAAACTCCGGATGACTGTTTCGACGCCGTCTTCCTCGACCCGTTTTCGGTCGACATAAACCCGGAACTCTGGACGCTGGATTTCATCAGGCTGATAAAATCTAAAATACGCGACCGGGGAATCCTGGCGACTTACAGTTCGTCGCCCTCCGTGCGTGGCGCCCTGTTAAAAGCCGGCTTTCATGTCGGACTCTCAACCAGATTCGGAAGGAAAAGACCCGCCACTGCAGCTTCGCTTTCAGCCGAAAAGATCGATACCCCGCTTCCCCGCAAAGAGAAGAGAATTATAACCCAGTCAAGCGCCGGCACTCCATACCGTGACCCTTCTCTCGACTCAGATGCAAAGGATATAATCAAACGACGCCAAAAAACCGTTGCGCAACTGAGAAAGAAAGGCTTGCCTAGATGGATCAGGCAGTGATTATTTCTAGAAAAACATCTCTCCACCAAAATCTGTTTCAAGTTCTGTAAACATCTTTTCGTTCACGCAAGAACATGTTTTCTTTGTCTATCAGGGCGATAAGTTCACTGCGAACGGTCCGCAGTCCCTGCCTCTGTTCTGTTAGCTGTGTTTGCAAGTCTGCAAATTCTCAGTCTTCGTCTTTATCCTTTTCCTTAAAAGTCTCTTTAAAATCTCCGGCTTCCCAGCGTGCTTTGATTTCTTCGTATTGCTCGCGGTCTTTTTTGATTGACGAATATCCTTGTTTTAGTAAATTTTTGGTCTTTTCTATTTTCTTTTTGAGTTCTTCATCAGTTTTCCCGCTTTCCTCATAGGCCTTGGTCAAATCCGCAAGCTTCTTTTCGAGGTTATTTGTCCATTCCAAGACGTCCTCATAGGCTTTTTTCAAGCGTTGCAGGACTGCGTCCTGAAGGGCGAGAACATTGTCCTTTGCGTCAATTGGCATAAAGTACCAGGTTGGCCAACTATCTTCCGGCCTATTGCTCCAAACACCGATGTTCAATTTCTCAAACATTTTGATAATCAGGTCATTTGCTTCGCGTGTCCGGCGCACCATGAGGAAAGCGAGTTCATAAACCCGGTTCTGTTTATCGTAGTATAGTTTGGTAATTGTAATGTAAGGCCTTGGGAACGTCAAATGCCTCATGACCTCGGTATCCGGCACGATGGTGATGAGATATTCCGGCCGTTGATTATGCGAAAAAAGGATATTGATGCCGTTGACGCTTTCTGGATAAAATAATGAGTCTTTCAGCGTTACCCATTCCGCCGACCTGAATTCGCTTTTTGACTTGGATTTCCCTAAAGTCTGTAAAAGCTGCTGTATCTCAGGTTTAGTTTCGGTTACGGGTTGCCTGATGGAGGTCTTATAAACTAGTTCAGCAATGTGGGGGACCAATGTCCATTTTTCGTCTCTGGCATGAAACTCGGCAGAAGAGATCTTTTTTTCTTTTGCTAATTTTAAGTCTTTTTCAATATCATATTTGGAAATATCGGCT
>CAZGYO010000388.1:0-2286 GCA_964530455.1 uncultured Victivallales bacterium | reverse complement strand
CAATAAATATAAATGGCCGAATCCGCGAAGTCCGCAAATTGTATTTCGCGCTTACCCGTACATTTCACGAAGCCAGTGCGGTGCGGATGCGAAGCTCTTCCCCAAAAAAGGCAGTTGCCGTAGCGTGCCGTGGATTTCTTCTTTTTTGCGCTGTTTGCCGCGATCTTCGCAGACGGTTCCCCTTTTCTGAAAAAACGTTTCAATTTCGGGGCGTGGGTTTGCAAATAGCTTTTTTTCAACGCATTTTCTTTCTTGTTGAATATAATAATTTACGGAGGCAGCGTGAAGAAAGTCAAGGTAGAACTAGGATCCCGTTCTTACGGGATATACGTGGAAGCCGGGCTCACCGGTGGTGGAACCGATTTCCCTTTCATGTCCGGGCTATCTCGTTGTTTTGTCCTGACCGACGGGAATGTCGGGGGCTTGTACACTGAGGTGATATCGGATTTCCTTTCGGGGCCGCGACCTGAATTCGTGATTGAATCTATCGAGCCAGGTGAAGGAAGCAAGAACCTGGATACGATGAAGGCTCTCTACGCTTCGTGCGTGAAAGCCGGCCTGGACCGTTCTTCGGCGATAATCGCTTTCGGCGGCGGTGTTCCTGGCGATATGGCGGGATTTCTTGCGGCGACGTATATGAGAGGGATATCCTACGTGCAGGTTCCGACTTCTCTTCTTGCCATGGTGGATTCAAGCGTGGGGGGCAAGACCGGGGTCGATCTTCCGGAAGGCAAAAACCTTGTCGGAGCTTTCTGGCAGCCCTCGGGTGTTCTTATCGACCCGCGCTTCCTCGATACGCTTCCTGAACGAGAACTTCTCTGCGGCCTCGCGGAGGTAGTAAAATACGGCGTGATTCTGGATGAGTCCTTTTTTTCATACCTGGAGAATAATGTCGACGGCCTGGGGAGACTGGATTTGGAGGTGTATTCGGAGCTTATAGCCAGATGTTGCAGGCTTAAAGCGGATGTTGTTGAGGCCGATGAAAGGGAAGGGGGGCTGAGGGCCATCCTCAACTATGGACACACTTTCGGCCACGCGATAGAGACCGTGACCGGATACTCGAGGTTCAGGCACGGAGAGGCGGTTTCTATCGGGATGCAGATGGCCGCGGATTTCGCGGTTTCTTCGGGGCATTTGAGCAGGGATGACGCTGAAAGGCAGGAAGAACTTCTGCGCCGTATCGGGTTGCCTGTTTCGGTCGGGGGTGTGAATTCCGAGGATATACTCGGGGCAATGGGTACGGACAAAAAGAAGGTGGGCGGATCGTTGAAGCTTATTATTCCGGACAGGATCGGGCATGTTGATTTACTGAGCGATCCCGACCCTGCGCTCCTGCGCGGGGTTATAGGGGGGAGATGCGTGGATGCAAGAGCGTGAAGCTTACATAATACTCAACCTCGTTTCCGGAATGGGCCCGGTCCGGGCGAACGGTCTTGTTTCATCGCTGGGTTCCGCCCGTTCGGTGCTTGACGCCTCCGCCTCTGAGCTGATGAAAGTCGAAGGCGTCGGAAAATCTCTGGCCGCGGAGATACTTAAATGGGGCGAGCTTCCATGGGAGGAGGAACTGGCAATGGCAAAGCGCGCGGGAGTGCGCATAGTGACGTGCATTGACGAAGATTATCCTTCCCGGCTGAGACACATCCACGACGCGCCGCTCGCTTTATATGTTAAAGGCGACCTGCCATCGGAGGATGAACGTCTGCTCGCGGTTGTCGGGTCGAGAAGGGTGACGCACTACGGGATCGAAATGGCTGAACACCTTTCACGCGCCGCCGTGTATGCCGGCTGGACGGTTGTATCGGGTCTTGCCTACGGGATCGATACGCACGCGCACAAAGCCGCCCTCGACGCCGGCGGCAGGACGATATCGGTACTCGGCGGAGGGCTCGCGCGGATATTTCCTCAGGACAACGTCCCGCTGGCCCGGAGGATAACCGAAAACGGCTGTCTCATGAGCGAGTTTCCCATGGAATACCCTCCAAACAGACGCTCGTTTCCCATGAGGAACAGGATAGTCTCGGGGATCTCGTTGGGTACGCTTGTCGTTGAGGCGGGGATCCGCAGCGGAGCCATGATAACCGCGAATTTCGCGCTGGACCATGGGAAACCGGTTTTTGCCGTGCCGGGACAGGCGAGCAATCCTCAGGCGAGAGGATGCCATAAGCTTATAAAGGACGGCGCGCGCCTTGTTGAGGACTTTGAGGACGTTCTGGAAGAGTTTGAATTTCTGCCCGGATTCCGTGGCTGTTCCGTGGGGGGAGATCGCGGTTCAGACTGCAATGCGCG
>CAZGYO010000387.1:0-2291 GCA_964530455.1 uncultured Victivallales bacterium | reverse complement strand
AGACTGGAATTTCTGGGCGCTAAATTCGATGAATTGCAACAGTTAATAGTAAATGACTTGAAAAAATTCCAGAATTTCCTTGAAGCCCTGAAACAAAATGGGGCTGAAAAATAGCGCCCTACCATACTCTTCCCCGCATAGATTATGAAGAACCAAATCATCATCCTGACCCAATATTATCCGCCTGAACACGGTGCGCCGCAGAACCGCCTGCACGACCTGGCCAGGCGTGCCGTAGCCGCCGGGCACGAGGTCGCAGTGATGACGGCTATGCCGAACTACCCCGGGGGACGTGTGCTCCCCGGCTACAAGGGCAAATTCACCTGCCGGGAAGAGATCGACGGCGTAAGGATCCTGCGCAGCTGGATATTCGCCTCAAAAAGGAAGTCAACAACAACACAGCTGTGCGTCTATTTCTCTTTTGTCTTAAGTTCCCTGTTCGTCGGCATGTTCCGTCTGCCTAAGGCCGATTTTCTGATATGCGAATCCCCCCCGCTGTTTCTCGGTTTGTCCGCTCTTATACTCAAATCCCTGAAACGCACGAAGCTTGTCATGAACATCAGCGACCTGTGGCCGGAAAGCGCCGTGCAGCTTGGCGTTCTCGGTCCGGGACTCAAACTGAGAGTTCTGGAATGCCTGGAAAGGCGTCTCTACCGCAAATCGGCGCTTGTGCTTGGCCAAACGGAGGGGATAGTGGAGGGTGTGAAAAAAAGCTGCCCTGACGCGGACACCTTTCTTTTCCCGAACGGCGTCGATCTCGAAATGTTCGAGCTGAAAGAAAAAGATCCGGAGATTATGCGGGAGCTTGAACTGCCAAATGATCACTTCATCATCGGCTACGGCGGAAATCACGGCCGCTCCCAAGCACTCGGACAGGTGCTTGAAACAGCAGAAATGCTGTCCGATGAGAAAGTATTCTTCGCGCTTTTCGGCGATGGCCCGGAAAAGGCGGAATTGCAGAAACAGACTGAGAATATGGGATTGGAAAACATCCGTTTCTATCCTTCCCAGGCACGCGAAAAAATGGCTGCCGTCCAGGCCTGCTGGGATATCGCCCTCGTCCCCCTACGCGATATCCCTCTTTTCGATGGCGCCCGCCCTTCCAAAATGTTCGAACTCATGGCCGGCGAAATCCCTTTCATCTTCTGCGGCCGGGGAGAAGGAGCCGAATTAGCGGAAGAAAGCGGCTGCGCCAAAATCACCCCGCCAGAAGATCCTGCGAAGCTCGCAGAAGCCATAATCTCGTTACAAAAGCTCTCCACCGATGAAAGAAAGAAAATGGGAAGAGCTGGACGCATATTCGTCTCCGAAAAATTCAACCGCGCGAAACTCGCAGAAATACTGCTGGAGGAGTTGGCGAAAAGAAAATGATGAGTTCAAAACCCCGATAGGGGGTGGCATACATCAGCCCGGGGTGTCAACGGGATTGACACAAAAAACATCTGATTAAATATCGAGGTAACCGTGAAGCAGAAAACTGAATTCTATTCCCCGCTCCATCCCGCCGCGCAGTTTATGATCCAGCGGCGAATGCGAATTATCCGTCAAATCCTCGCCCGGGAATTCCCCGGCGGATGCCGCGAAGTGAAACTGCTCGAGGTCGGATGCGGCGGCGGGCAGTGGCTCGCGGAGTTCCAGGAATTCGGCTTAAACGTCGCGAATCTCGCGGGGATCGAGCTCGACAAAAAACGCGCTGAAAAAGCCGCGGAACGCATTATCGGCGCAGACATACGCCACGGGAACGCCGCAAGCCTCCCCTGGAATGACGGGTCTTTCGATATTGTATTCCAGTCAACCGTATTCACTTCAATCCTGGACGATGAAACCCGTAAGGAAGCAGCCGGAGAGATGAAGCGCGTATGCCGTTCCGGCGGCTTTATCCTCTGGTACGACTTCAAGTACGACAGCCCGAACAACCCCAATGTCCGGGGAATAAAGAAAAAGCAGGTTGAAAATATCTTTTCACCCTGGAATTGCGAATTCCGCAGCGTCACTCTCGCCCCGCCTATCGCACGGCGGATCGTTCCCCTCTCCTGGTCACTCGCGGAAGACCTCGAGACTTTTCTCCCCTTCCTCCGCACCCACCTGATTGCAGTGATAAGACGATGCTCAAAAAGCCTTTCCTAAACGCTGCAATGCAGCGAGGGCTTTTCTCCGCTCTCTCTTTCTCCATTTCTTCCAGAAATAAGTGATTTTTTAAATTTTCATGAAATAACGGGGCTAAAGCTTCGTTGACAACCTAAATTCTTCACTTTTTTGGTAGCTACGTTTGGATTTTAATTTTTTTTTGC
>CAZGYO010000386.1:0-2297 GCA_964530455.1 uncultured Victivallales bacterium | reverse complement strand
ATGCCTTCGCCTATGATTGTGAGTTCAAGGAGGGAACAACCGAGGTAATAATTAATCTTTCATGCCAAGTGTCGTTCACCGAAAGCGCAACAGTTGTTAAAGCAACGATTCAACTTAATCCAGATGAACTCACGCATCGTGCGAAGGTTGGCGGTATTCTCAAGATAAAAGGCGAAGGCGGTGGAGGACCGGGAGAACCTCCGACCTGGAGTGTCACCGGGGAAGATCTAGTTGTCGACCTGGACCTCGACGTGGACAGCCTCAACGTCAAGGGCTACGGCATGCCTACCCGCTCCAAGGAGGAGGACGACATCGAGGAGGACGAGCCCGGCAAGATATTCATGGTCAACGACGGCGATCTCGACTACGACGGCATCCCCGATTTCGCGGATGGCTTCGGCGCGTTCGATGAAACGCAATACGCAGAGATCGAGAACGCCGGCGACAAACTCCCCTTCATCCCCGCCGTCCTCGAGCTCCCGGCAGGCATCGACATGGACAAGGCCCACCTCTCCTTCGCCTACCAGGTGTCCAGCCCCGAGTCCGTATCACGAAGCAAGATCGGCGAGGATGCCGACGGCGACCCCATATACGAGTACTCCGCACCCGCCGGCTTCCGCCTGTGGACAAACCGATCAGGCAAGCGAGACAAGAAATCCGTCGCGGATAGCGGCGACTTCATCCCGGCCGGAGTCAAAATACCCGCATCCAAACTTCCCTTCAGCGGAAATCTCGCCACTTTCTACATCGAGGCCGTTCCCGGCGCGGAGGACATCAAGGACGCATTCCTCACCGCCGAGGCCGAAATAGAAACCGAACAAACCGGCAAGATCAAAGTCTCCGACATGGTCAGGCTGAGGCCGTTTCGTATCAATATTGATATTGCCCGATTAAACGGAAAAACCGTGCCCCAGAATATGGAATATTCAGAAGGGAGCATAACCAAGATTTTGCGCCCGACAGAAGTTCCCTGGGAATGGCGGCCCAGCCTGAAGAACTTGAAAGTCGAACCCGAGTCTGTAATCAGTTACCTCAACCTCAAACTGAAGAAGATTCCTCTATCGAACAGCCCTTCCAAAACCCGCGTTATAAAGAACGATTTGGTCTGGATGGACAAGAATACGAATGAGAAAACTGTAACAAAGCAGGATTTTCAGGCTAGGTTTGAAATCGACGCAGTTGAGGGCGGCGTTATGGATATTGCCTTCATAGCGTCCATCAAAAGTCAGGAGATATGCCGGGATGTGGTGCGCATGAGTGCTATACCATGCCCTCCCAAATCCGGGAAGATCGCGTTCGTAAACCCGGCTGCGGAGAGGCACGAGAGGCCCTATAACGATTTTCTTAAGAATGCGGCTGAGAAGGTGACCGATGCTCTCCTGAATGCTACTGAGGACGATAACGTTGTCGTAGCCCGTGTCACTATAAACGAACAGAATATCCCCATGAAAACGGGGGTTGTACTTGCCGGACTTGGCGGAAGATGGGGCGATGAAAACTCGTATCCTTTTGATTATACTTTTCTTCCGACATTGCATGGTGACAGGCGATCCGGTCCTGTCATTGCAGTTGGTAGTCTAGGCAAAAAAAACATTACAAGTTTCATATGTGGTCTTATTATAGAGAACGGATGCACCGAGAATGGAGGAGGCCTTTCTATCGAGAATTCACAATATATCGTCGTTCTTCTTAATCACATCAAGCGCAATCTGGCAATATCGTATCGGGGTGGCAAGCATAGCTACGGCGGCGGTGTTTATATCGGCAACTCGAACGTCATCATGATAAAGGAGAATAAGATAGGCGGAGATACATCTGCAGAACAGAACTTTGTACAAGACGACGGTGGGGGAGGCGTGTTCGCATTTAAATGCAAGTCGACAACCTTGCGTGGTAACATAATTTCTAACAACAATGCGCGTTACGGGGGGGGGATAGGATGTAAGGGCGAGAAGCAACACAAGGTCGAGATACTCTATAACAACGTCTCATATAACGAAGGGCGACAGGTCGGAGGTGGCATTGCTGTGGTTGGGAAGTATGATGATATGAATACCCTTATAGCCAACAGGGCATGGGACGGGCTTATATCCGTATTTATGGGCGGGGGCACAATTGCATTAATATCCGAAAATGAGATCTTTAAAAACGATGCAAGCGGGGTTGACTTTGACAAAGCTGACGAAGCTCGCGGCGGAGGAATATACGCAGGAGCCAAGAAAACGGTCATATATTTGCAAGAAAATGAGATCCATCACAATAATTCCAGCGGCGATGGGGGCGGCATTTCCACGTTC
>CAZGYO010000385.1:0-2305 GCA_964530455.1 uncultured Victivallales bacterium | reverse complement strand
TCGGCGCCGCTGAGTTTGTCGTTATACCCGTGAGCTTGCAAAACAGCCGTTTCGCGGCTATAATTCTTCTGATTAATACAAGGAGCCTTGATAATGTTCATACTCGTCAAAAATAAATTATTGTTCCAGCTGGTCTCTGCCGTTCTGCTGATCTTCATCCTGAATACCCGCGCCCGGGCGGAGGCTTATTCGGAGCCGAATCTGCTGAAGGAATTGCTTTCCAGGCTCAGCCCGGCCGGACAGGAAAAGTTCCGCGAGGAAATCAAGGATGTCGAGCCCTTCGACAGTGAGAAATGGGAGAAGAAATTTGAGGAGGAACATAAGCAGACCGACGATATCTACACGGAGGAACTCAAGGAGAAATACAAGGCGGAAGCGGAAACAATTTTTGTGCCTATAAACAAAGGCGACAAAATAACGATTCCCGTCCGCAGGGGGCGCGGATACGTGGACTATACGGGCACCTTTCACGGATTCCTCGGCGGGTCGGACAAACAAGACAATTTCGCGAAAATCCTTGTGGGCTCAAAAAGGATACTGCTTATGGATCTTCCGCCCGAGATACAGGATCGATTTGATCCTTCCAAGATCAAGAAGGCCCAGATGGACTACCTGAACCGGAAGTTCTATCACCCGAAAAACCGCTACATGACGGAATATGCCAAGAAAAAGAATGATTATTTAGCTCAGAAAAAGCGCAGCTATATAGTGGAGCGCAGGGGCGATATTGAGAAGGCGTTTGAGAAAGTGGCGGCCCGATACCCGGCGCTGGATGAAAAAAAACTCGAGGAAAGCCTGGCTTTGCCGGAAGAGGATAAGGATAAACGCGGTGAAATCCTGAAACTTCTCCGTGAACGCTACTACAAACAGGAACCCATATACACGACACAGGACAAGACGCTGCTGCTGACCCTCTATGACATTGCGCGCGAACATGAAGAATACGCGGTGGTGAATGATAAACTCACAATGCAGAAGTTCAAGGATATCCTCCGCCTGAGCGCGCCCATAGACGAGAATTTCAAAAAATACGGAAAACCCGCGACGCAGGAAGGCTGGGAAAGCATCGACCTGCGCGAATTAAACAGGGTTTTCGAGAAGTATCTGGCAAACCGCGAATCAGGCAGTCTCTTCAATCTGATCGTGACGGACATGAGTCCGGCGAAACCCGGAACTCATCTTGAAAAATTCACCGGCGACAAATACACAGTCTGCAGGATACTTCTGAATGCCTCCATGGACGAAGAAAAGTATTCGAAATGGAGCATCGGCATGCTGAACGGGATGTCGAAAACCGGCGTCCCGCTTGTGGCCAGCTACAGGGAACTGCCCGTTGGAAGCGCGGATAATCCCGCCCCATCAGCCGGGGAAAGCGGAGTAATCGATGTTTCCGCGCAGGCACAGAAATACGAGAACAAATACAACATGGCGCTTTATGTGCCTATCCTGAAAAAGTATTATGTAATCGCCCTCTCCAAAGAGTATTATATGCACCTCGTTCACGCTTTCCTTCCCAGATACGACGTCAATTTCGTGTATAAGGACGAGAACGGAAAGGAAATATGCAGCAATACGCGCACTCTGTTCTTCTCGAATGTCTTTCTAGACAAAAACAGTTCCGGTGACAACAGCTGCCTTGTCGTTTCCAACAAGCTCCTGCCCTCCAGCGTCAAGGACGATGTGAGAATCAGATCGGCTGACGACACATTCCTGCAGTCAATAATCGGCGGGGACAAACCCGTAGGCATTCCGTCGCGCGAAAATATTGGAGAATTCGCCGGACAACTTAAACTCGAAATACTCGAGACCGTCCCGCTGGGCGACTCCTCCAATATAAGAGTCAATGTAAAAGTAACCCGCCAGTCATATGAAGAATCGCTGCAAGACAAGTCGATCGCGGAAAAGGCTGCCGCCGAAAGCGGGGATAAAGACTCATTACTGATAAAATAGCGAGCAACCGGCAACAGGGCTCGATTAACCGGCTGTTTCACGAGAAGACACCGCGGCGCGGATGCGAAGCTGTTCAGCATGATGCTGTAGCATCTACTGCAAATGCTTAGTACATATTCAGTGAACCACGTCGGGGTCTGTGAGACACTCGAAGACTGTCCAGTATTGACCCGACAAATTTTGAAATTGGCTCAATAACCTGTTTTTCGTGGCTAAAGTCACGAATTCACGAAACCCCTTGCACCCCGGACACTCAATCTCATCTCCCGACATCCCGCCCTCGGCTTCCAGCCGCTGTGAACAATCCCCCCACTCAAATTTCCAGCTCAATTCAATCCTCCGGGCCCGTTTTTCG
>CAZGYO010000384.1:0-2315 GCA_964530455.1 uncultured Victivallales bacterium | reverse complement strand
CCATCAGCTCCACCACTTGCTACTCCCGTCTGCTCCCGTCTGCTCCCGTCTGCTCCCGTCTGCTCCCGTCTGCTCCCGTCTGCAGGAGTGCTTGTCTTTTGGCGTTTGCGGCGGTCGGCGGCAACGGCGTCAGAGGCGGGCGTACGGCGATTGGATAGTTTCCCAGGCGCCAATTGAGCAGGTGAGCCAGTTTCAAAACTCTCCGTGGCCGCGGACGATATCCTTGATTTGTGCGTGGATGCCTTCCCTGTCGACCGCTTGTCCGCCGTGCGTTTCGTGAAGCCTTTTCCATTCAATGAACAGCTCCGGCGCCACGTTGGCAGTGGCGCTGACAAGGCCGGCAACCCCCTTGTCAGGCGGACCACTTGTGAACGCGTCATCTCCAGGGAAACGTGGGCAGTCCGTATCGGGGAATTGTCGCAGACTTTTCGTTTTTCTTCAAAATCACATTCCAAAATTTGTGTTGATGCTTACGGAAATAATGCTGAAATATATGTATTGCGCTCCGCGCAAGTCTCGCGGCACACATTAAAAAAAAAGACCCGATATCCGTGATTTTTTCCTGTGAAGGCTGGTTTTACGGGAATTGGATATTAGCTTGTGAAAGCCGATTTCAAAATTCTCCGTGGCGGCCTGCCTGTGCGTCGCCTGACTGCGAGCTAGTCGCTCAGGCAGGCAGGCAGACAGGCGGCGGCATTCGCGCAAAAAGAGCATGCCGCCCAAACGCGGTTCACGCGGAGTTTTAAAACTGGTTTGTTGATTATTGTTTTTTCAATTTAACTGCCTCATTTAGGATAACATGAGAGTTGCGAAATGCGCAAAATTGCCGCAAATCATTGTCCTGTCGACAATGATTTATACTCAAGCGAGACGCTCGAGCTACGAGAGAACAGCAAATTTTCCGCATTTCGCAACTCTCTCCTAGGATAACAGCAAGGAGAACTTTAATGAGTGGAAGAAGCCCCAACATTCTCATCACTATTTCCGATGATCAGCCCTACTACGACATAAGCGGGCTGGGCAACACCGAGATTAGCACGCCGGCCCAGGAACGGATGATGGAGCGCGGTACGTGTTTTGAACGGGTTTACCACGGGGGGGCAACGACGAGCGCTGTCTGCTGTCCCAGCCGCGCCCAGCTTTTCACGGGAATGCCGCTGATGAGCATTCCCAACATCCTCAAGGGATGGTGGGAGGAGGACGCCGATAAATTCGAGTCAAGTAATCCTGATCCGGCCTGTGTTCCGTTACTTGGCGAACTGCTCCGTCGCGGCGGCTACCACTGTTACGGGACCGGTAAATGGCACAATTTTCCGGTATCGTATATCCGCAACTTCAACGACGGCGGCGCGATCTATTTCTGCGGCGGCAACCCGGTTGAAAGTCGGCTTAACGAGGTGCCCAAGATGCCTATGGGCGAGTACGCTCCGCCGAAACCCGCAGACGTTTCCCGGGGCGGGCACTGGAACAAACCGCTTTTCCTCTACGACGGGACCGGCGAATACAGTCCGTTCATGTCCTATACCGAGCCGCGCCACACGACAGACGCCTTCAGCGAGAACGCGATAGAGTTCCTGGACAACTACGACGGGGACAAACCGTTTTTCCTCTACTGCGCGTTTACCGCGCCGCACGGTCCGATGAAGACGTACAAGGAGTGGCATGACCGTTATCCCGCAGACAAGGTTTCGCTGCCTCCGAACTTTACCCCGTGCCACAACTGGGACAACGGCGGCATGTTCTCAAAGGAAAGGCTCGAAAGCGGTTTCGGCTATACCGAGGAATCTTCGAGAGAATCTATCGCCGACCTCTACGCGATTACCGCCCACGAGGACGAGGCTATCGGCAAGATACACGATGCGCTCGAACGCAACGGGTTTATGGATAACACCATCGTGATTCACACCGGCGACCACGGAAAATCCCTCGGCCATCACGGCTTGCAGGGCAAGTACAGCCTTTACGAACATTCGATAGCTATTCCTCTTCTGATGATGGGGCCCGGGATTGCGAAAGGCGAGCTGCGTCACCAGCTCGCGTACCAGCACGACCTGTTCCCCACGCTCCTGGAAGCTGCGGGTATAGATATCCCTGAAACGAATTGTTACGAGTCCCTTACGCCGATATTGCAGGACGGAAACTGCCCTGGCCGCGAATATATAGGAACACTTTACAAGGACTGCCAGAGAATGATACGGGACAGCGAATGGAAGCTGATAGCCTACAACGTGGACGGTGAAAAGCACATCCAGCTCTTTAACCTGAAAGATGATCCGCACGAGACACGGAACCTTGCCGGCGCCCCTGAAATGAAC
>CAZGYO010000383.1:0-2328 GCA_964530455.1 uncultured Victivallales bacterium | reverse complement strand
CGGTAAACGACCTGCTCGAAGCAGGCGTGCATTTCGGGCACCAGACGAAGCGTTGGAACCCCAAGATGAAGGAATTCGTCTTCGGCGAGAAAAACGGCATCTACATCATTGACCTGACCAAGACCATGCGCTGCATGGCCGACGCCTACAACTTTCTGCAGGGAATCGTTTCCGACGGCAAAGATGTACTCTTTGTAGGCACAAAGAGACAGGCGCAGGAACTAATCTGCGAGGCTGCCGAAAAGACTGATATGTTTTACGTCTCGGAACGCTGGCTGGGGGGGACTCTGACCAACAACAAGACTATTCAGAAAAGCATATCGAAAATGCAGGAACTCGACAAGCTCCTGGAGTCTGAGGAAATTTCGGGGATGAGGAAAAAGGAACTTTCATCGATATCGAGAAAAGCGGCAAAGCTGCACAGGAACCTTGACGGCATAGCAGGGATGAAGAAGCTTCCCGGAGCCGTGGTCATAGTGGATTCCTGTCATGAGGACACAGCGGTTCGCGAAGCCAGGAAACTGAAAATACCTGTAGTGGCGATAATTGACACCAACGGCGACCCCGAGGAGATAAACTACCCGATAGCCGCGAACGACGATTCTCTGCGCTCGATCAAGATAATCATAGACCTTCTGGCTGACGGCATATCCGATGCGGCGCTTCTCTACAGGAAAAAGGCTGCCGAAGAGGAAGCAAAGCGAAGAAAGGAAGAGGAGGAGAAGAAGAAAAAGGCCGCCACTGAAAAGAAGGCAAAAGCCGAGGATGACAAAAAGAAGAAAGGCGCGCCCCCAAAGAAGAAAGAGGCAGACTCCGGCGGAGATAAAAAAGGAGAATCAAAGCACGCCGCTCCTAAAGAAAAGGCCGATACCGGAAAAACTTCAAAGCCTGAAGAAAAAAAGGCGAAAAAATCCGAATCCGAAGATAATAAAGACAAAAAGAAGGCCGGTAAACCTGCGGAAGAAGCAAGCGAATCCGAAAAGAAAAACGGCAAACAGGCGGAGACGCCGGCGAAAAACAAAGAAAAGGGAGAATAACAGAGATGATAAGCGCATCAGCCGTCAAGGAACTGAGAGACAAGACAGGCGCAGGGATGATGGACTGCAAGAAAGCCCTGACCGAATCCGGCGGGGACTTTGAAAAAGCAATAGACTATCTGAGAAAATCGGGTATGGCGAAAGCTGAAAAGAAAGCCGGCCGCGCCGTGAAAGAGGGCCGGATTACCGCCATGGTCGGCGAAAACAGCGCCGTTATGCTTGAAGTGCTGTGTGAAACGGATTTCGTAGCCTCCAACGAAGTGTTCAATGACTACATCAAGAACCTGGCGGAGAGGCTTCTGGATTTCGACGCCGAAGGCGACATAAGCCAGGCGGTGCAGGAAGCGGAGAAAGCGGCGCTCACTGAACTCATCGCGAAGATTGGCGAAAACATGCAGATACGCCGCGTCGTACGCTGGAAACCGACAGGAAAATGCGCGTCCTACCTCCACATGGGGGGACGGATAGGTGTTCTTGTCGACGTTTCGGGAATAGACGACGATGAGGTTTTAAGCGATATATGCATGCATATAGCCGCATTCAATCCGCTGTACATCAAGCCCGAAGACATCCCGGAAAAAGATATCGAAAAAGAAAAAGAGATCGCCGGGGAACAGGTCGGCGGAAACAAGCCTCCGGAAATAATGGAAAAAATAGTTACGGGCAAACTCCGCAAATGGTACTCGGAGATATGCTTGATGAACCAGCCCTGGCTACGCGACGACAAGACGAGCCTCGCAAAACTCTATCCCGACGCGTCGGTAAAGGCTTTCCTGCGGTGGATGATCGGCGAGGAACTGGACTGACGACATCAGGCGGCGCAGAGATACCGCTTCTTCATTCCGCGGTTTTCGCGGATACCGCACTGGCCCTGTATGTAGGGAGGTACCTGTGATAGACTTCGAGAGTAAGGCATGAGAAAACGGTCGCGTAAACCGGACCGTCGATATTTCTGAACATTGATTCTCCGTGCCCTTTAGCTCCTTCGAAACGGATGTCTTCGGCCATGGGCGTATTCCAATGGCCGTCACTGTGCTGGTTTTTGATAAACGCCGGCGCGAACTTGTCGTTCCATTTCTTCCAGGGCGCCCGTCCCGAATAGAGCTGGAACAGTACCTGCGTCTGGTAGTACCACCTGTACATCGCCCATTTTACCAGTTGTTCAGGTTCGATGTCCCAGCCACATTCAAAGAGTTTTCTGGAACACAATGCCTTCGCAGACGTATCGAGTACCTTCGACTTAAAGTCTTCATAATCTAGTAACCCGCCCTTTTTTCAAAAAAAATGCAAT
>CAZGYO010000382.1:0-2329 GCA_964530455.1 uncultured Victivallales bacterium | reverse complement strand
AATATGAGTGAAACAAACGACATAAGAAGAAATGAAGACATCCTTCTCGAGGTGAAGGACCTGGATGTGCGCTTCTACAACGAGGAGGGAGAACTGCGCGCCGTCCAGGAAGCGAACTTTTCGGTTCGCAGAGGCCGCACACTCGGAATTGTCGGCGAGTCCGGATGCGGCAAGAGTGTCACCGCGTTTTCGATAATCAAGCTGCAGCATCCGGGGAAGATCATTGGCGGTGAGGTACTGTTCCGCGGGGCCGACGGTTCGATTGTAGATATATGCGCACTTGACGAAAAAGACAGGACCTTGCGCCGCATAAGAGGCGGTCAGATAGGAATGATCTTCCAGGAACCGATGTCAGCGTTGTATCCGCTTACGACTATCGGAGACCAGATGATTGAGGGCATACTGCTGCACAGGGATGTAAACAAGAAAGAGGCGAGAAAAATTGCCGTGGATATGCTTGCGGGCGTGGGGATCCCGTCGCCTGAACAGCGTATAGACCAGTATATTCACGAACTCTCCGGCGGCATGCGGCAGCGTGTGGTCATCGCCCTGGCGCTCGTCTGCCATCCCGGTCTTATAATAGCCGATGAACCCACCACGGCGCTTGACGTCACCATCCAGGCCCAGGTTCTGGAACTGATCAAGAAGATGCAGAAGGAGCTGAGCGCCGCGGTGATCCTGATAACCCACGACCTCGCAGTTATCGCGCAGGAGGCGGACGAGGTGGCGGTCATGTATTTGGGGCGCATTGTCGAATATGCCGATGTCCGGACAATAGTGCGCAACCCGAAACATCCGTATACGCGCGGCCTTCTCAAATCAATCCCGAATCCTGACAGCAACATGGAGCGTTTATATCAAATCAAGGGGGACGTGCCGAACCTGAACAATATCCCCCCGGGCTGCCCGTTCCATCCGCGCTGCGAATTTGCCGTTGAAGGAAAGTGCGATGTGGGCGGAGCTCCGCCCGTCGAGAACATAGACGGTCATCTTGTTGCATGTCTTCGACACAGAGAGATAGAAGTAGAGAAAAAGGGTGAGCCGCTTAGCGCACCTTCAGTGCGCCCCGAAGAAGGTTCTGAAATTGTCCCTCAATCAGGGAACAGGGCGGAAACCGCGGATCAGATGGATCCGGACTTTATTCTCGAGGTGCGCGGACTAAAAAAGCACTTTCCCATATACAGCAAAGGTTTTATGAAACGCCGGATAGGTGAAGTCAAGGCAAGCAACGACCTCTCTTTCAAGATAAGACGCGGTGAGACTTTAGGTTTGGTTGGAGAGTCCGGATGCGGCAAGACAACCACGGCGAGAACGATACTCCGCGCGCTTGCTCCGAGTGATGGCCAGGTGCTTTTCCGTTCGAAGTCCGGGATTGTCGATCTGGCAAAACTCAGCCGTTCCCGGCTGAAACCGCTGCGACTGGAAATGTCTATGATCTTCCAGGATCCTTTCGGCAGCCTGAACCCGCGTATGACCGTGGGCGAGATTGTCGGTGAACCGATGATTATTCACGGCGTCGGGAACCGCACCGAACGTCGGGACCGCGTTGCGGACATACTTATAAAGGTCGGACTGAAAGCTGAACACGCCGCGCGTTACCCGCATTCCTTCAGCGGAGGACAGCGACAGCGGATCGGTATCGCCAGGGCGTTGGTGCTACAGCCGTCGCTGGTTGTTGCGGACGAGGCCGTTTCCGCTCTCGACGTGTCCGTGCAGGCCCAGGTCATCAACCTGCTTATGGATCTACAGAAGGAAATGGGACTCACATATATTTTTGTGGCACATGACCTGTCGGTTGTCAAACACATCTGCGACGATGTCGCAGTCATGTACGCCGGCAGCATTGTGGAGATAGGCAGCACCGATCACATCTTCAGCAATCCTGTACACCCGTACACGCAGGGCTTATTGGCCGCGATTCCCCACCTGAACCCCGACAGAAAAATGAAATACGAGCTTAAAGGAGAGGTGCTGGACATCACAAGACTGCCCGCGGGATGCCCCTTCGCGCCGCGATGCAAGGCGGCTACGGAAGAATGCCTCAAGACCATGCCCGCACTCGAGTCGCACGACCCGTTCAGGGACGTCGCCTGTCTCAACCCATAACCCTAAAATATCGATTTTTCATGAAATAACGGGGTTAGCGGTTACAGCGCCGGAAACTCATGAGAAATCCGGGTTAGCCGGAATCTGTCTTGTAGAAAAGGTAATGACTCCCTATCAGGAAGCTTTGGCTTGAAAAAAACACGCTTGAACATTTTGCTACAGCAAGTAAGCTAGTTAGACGGTGCTCGAAAAGTTTTTTCAAGCTGCAACGCAGCGACAGAAA
>CAZGYO010000381.1:0-2331 GCA_964530455.1 uncultured Victivallales bacterium | reverse complement strand
GTCGGGGTCGGGGCTGAGACACTCGAAGACTGTCCAGTACTGACCCCGAACAAACCAGGAAACCATGATTGCCAGAGTAATAGTAAATCTTTCTCTCGACAAAGCCTTCGACTATATTGTCCCGGCGCCACTGGAAAAGGATGTCAGAACCGGTGTGCAGGTGAAGGTGCCTTTCGGACACAGCTCCCGCAGAGGCTACGTTGTCGAAACCAGCGAAAAATCCTCCTTACCTTCCCATAAACTGAAAAAAATAGAAAGCGTCTGCCGGGAACATCCCGAAATCCCCGGGCGCCTCGTCGAACTCGGACACTGGATAGCTGACTACTACTGCTGTACAAGAGAACAGGCTGTCAGGGCGCTGCTTCCGGCCGCTGTAAGAAGCGGAAAAGTGACCAGAAAAGAAATAAAAACCTACTACCTTGAATCGGATAAAGGGGCACAGGAATACATCTTCAGTAAAGGAAAAAGGGCCAAGGCAAGAGCCGAGATACTCAAGTATCTCCTGCAGCACCCCGGGCAGACCGCGGAGGCGATCGAACAGAATGCAAACGTGGGCCGCTCCGCGTTGCGCGCGCTTGTAAAGAACGGGCTGGTAAGGGAGGACAGAAAGAAAATCTGGCGCGACCCGTTCCGGGGAATCGAGGTTCTGCCTACAAAAAATCTCAAGCCCACGGCGGAACAGAAAAATGCGCTGGACATCTTCGATTCGATGACGGAGAACAAGAAGGGGCCAAGGACAATGCTGCTTCACGGCGTCACCGGAAGCGGAAAGACGGAAGTCTACCTGCAGGCTATCGAAAAAGTCCTGGACAAAGGCGGGGAGGCTATCGTACTGGTCCCGGAAATATCCCTCACTCCACAGACGATCGAGAGGTTCCGCGCCCGTTTCGGAGAAGGAATAAGCGTCCTCCACAGCGCCCTGAGCGAGGGTGAACGCTACGACGAATGGACCCGCATCTACGAAGGAAAAGTGCGCATCGTCGTGGGAGCCAGGTCAGCCGTCTTTGCGCCGTTCCGCAATCTCGGTCTCTTGATCGTGGACGAGGAACACGAAAACTCCTACAAGCAGGACGAGGCCCCGAGATACAACGCCCGGGATATCGCTGTTCTTCGCGCGCATCGCGAAAACGCACTCGCGATACTCGGTTCGGCCACGCCTTCCATGGAGTCCTGCACGAACGCATTTAAAGGCAAGTATCTCCTGGCAAAACTCGAGAAACGCATAGACGACTGCCTGATGCCGGAGATGCATGTGGTGGACATGCGCGCGGAAGCCGTCTCCAAAGGAAGGCCGCAGATCTTTTCGGACCCCCTGAAAGAAGCGGTTATCGACCGCATAGAGAAAGGCGAGCAGACCATTATATTCCTCAATAGAAGAGGCTTTGCCACACAGATGCTTTGCATGAAATGCGGATATGTCGCCGAATGCCCAGAATGCTCCGTGTCATACACCTATCACCGTTCACGCGAATCCCTGAGTTGCCACCTCTGCGGCGCTGTGCTGCGCGCCCCGAAAACATGCCCGAAATGCGCCGACAAAAACATCCGCTACAGCGGACTCGGCACTGAAAAAGTCGAGGCCATCGCCGGAAAACTCTTCCCGTCCGCCGCGGTGAAACGCATGGACTCCGATTCAATGACAAGAAAAAATTCATACGAGAAAGTCCTGAACGAGTTCAGAAATGGAAAAATAGACATCCTTGTCGGTACGCAGATGATCGCGAAAGGCCTGCACTTTCCCAACGTGACTCTCGTGGGGATCATATATGCGGATCTGAGCCTGCATATTCCCGATTTCAGAGCCGGGGAAAGGACCTTTCAACTGCTGACACAGGTTGCCGGCCGAGCCGGGCGCGGCGACGTGCCGGGAGAGGTCATTGTCCAGACATATACCCCTTTCAACCCGGCCATCCAAGATGCCGTGAAATACGATTTCAAATCTTTTTTCAAATCCGAATACGATATAAGAAAAACCCTGTCTTATCCCCCGTGCGGGCACATGACGGCAATCCGTTTCCGCGGCGCAGACGAAAAGAAAGTCGCCGATTGCGCGGACGAGTTTCTTGCGGGTCTTGAAAAAGATATTCCCAGGGGAATCATCATCACGGGACCCGTTCCCGCTCCCGTTGCCAGGATCAAGGGCAAATACAGGTATATGATAATACTGCGCGGCAAGTTCAATTCCGAATTCAGACGGAAACTTCGCAGATTCAGCATGCAGGGAAAAGCGCGCAGGGACCTGGACATATACGTGGATGTCGACCCGATGAATCTCATGTAGAGCCAGTTTCAAAACTCCGCGTGAACCGCGTTGGTAGCGCAGGCGCGGCA
>CAZGYO010000380.1:0-2335 GCA_964530455.1 uncultured Victivallales bacterium | reverse complement strand
GTGGGGATATGGAAAGAGAATGGCATCCCCAAGGGGATTCGAACCCCTGTTGCCGGGATGAAAACCCGGTGTCCTAGGCCTCTAGACGATGGGGACGTCTGGTGAAACGGCGCTTATTATAATAGGCATTGAAAAAATGTCAAGAGGGTTTATTAAGCGGAAAGTGAGAAAAAAAGCGGTTTATTCTGTTTTTTTCTTGAGTAATTTGTCCAGTGTTTTCATGAAATTCCCGATTTCAAAATCGCCTTTCTGGAGCAGAGCATCGCAGGTTTCTTCTATTTTGTTGTATTCGTTGTAGGATTCCGCGAGCCCGGTTATGGCTATGATGGGAATATTTTTTGTGCTGTCAGATGATTTCATGTAGCTGATGAGTTCCCATCCGGTTCGTACCGGCATAAGGAGGTCGACAATGGCCAGGTCAATGCTGATTTCACCGTTTTCGAGAAGCTTGACCGCTTCATCGCCGTCTACTGCCTGAATGACGCTGAAACCCTCTTTTTTCAGGAGTCGCGCGTAAAATCCCCTGAGCAGGTCGTCGTCATCCACAACCAGAATCTGTTTTTGATCATCATCCATACCTGTATTCCCTGTTGGGATTAACAATAGGCCCGGAAACAGCATAGTTCAAACAGGTGGAGCGCATTTTTTATATAAAAGAGCCAATTTCAAAACTCCGTGGCGCATGCTGCGCCTGCGCTGCCAATGCGGTTTACGCGGAGTTTTAAAACCGGCTCAATAACCTGTTTTATTGTTTTTTTGTGGCTAATGTCACGGATTCACGAAACAGTTGCCGGCGCAATTAACTGCACCATTCAAGTTTATTTGTGATGGGGGGCGCCTACTGCGATTTCGGCCCATACCTTATATCATCGAGTCTGATTTCAGGATCGGGAATCGGCGATTCTTCGAGAAAATTAGAGACCAGGCCAGAAGCTGTCGGGATATCGCCGTTCGGAATCCAGTGTATGGGAATTCCCTGTCTTTCCATTTTTCGGAACCATATGTCCTGGCGCCTGGCGAATTTCCGTATTGCCGCAAGAAGTCTGGATTTAAAGTCCTCGAAAGAGCATCTGTTGCGGATGAAAAAGGACGCTTCCCTGTATTCGAGTCCGAATGCCTCAATACGGTCCCATTCGAGGCCATGCTTTTCGTGCAGGTCTTCAACTTCTTCTATCAGGCCTTCTTCCAGTCGTGTTTCCAGGCGTTTTTTAATTTTTTCATGAACCGTTTTCCTCGGCAGCAGAATTCCGATTACAAGGGGTTCGATTTCCGGAAGAATGATCGGGGCCTTTTTGCCCGGGTTTTCGCTGAGTTTTTCTATAGCCCGTATAATTCTAATCCTGTTGTTCTTATCCTCGAAATCAGAAAATGCTTTCGGGAACTTCTCTTTGAAATAACCGAGCAGTTTTCTGTCGGAATATTTTTGCAGTTTTTTCCGCAGTTCGGTATCGGAGGGGCCTCCTTCAAGAGAGTATCCCATAAGGAGTGCGTTTATGTACAAAGCGCTTCCACCGGCAATTAGCGGCAGTTTTTTTCTAGCTGATATGTCCGGGAGAATTTTCGAGACATCCCTGAGAAAGCAGTCCAGGTTATAGGTTCCCGAAATCGGGTCGCGGACATCCATCAGGTGATATTTGACTGCCGCGTTGCGGTACAGATCAAGGTCTTTGCCTGTGCCGATATCCATGTGCCGGTATACCTGCCTTGAATCCGCGCTTATGATTTCACCGTTGAAGTTCCCGGCAAGGTCGACGGCGAGGGCGGTTTTTCCGCAGGCGGTGGGTCCTGTAACGAAAACTGTTTTCATCTTTCAGTGCAGCCGGTTATGATGTTCTGCCGGCACAGTGTTGCATGCCGCCGACGAGAAAAGTTGTGTTATGATTTGAATCTTGTATAAACATGCAGTTCATTAATCAGCTTGCAAGCTTAAAACTTACTATGCCAATGAAACAAAAAACAGTTGATAAAGCAGTGTCGATTTCGGGAATCGCCCTACATACGGGTGTGCGTGCTCACCTTTGGATCAAGCCTTTGCCGTGTGACTCCGGAATAGTATTCAGCAGGAGGGACATGGACGGCGCGCCTCTGGTACGGGCCAGGGTTGAAAACGTTGTGGATGTGCGCCGCGGAACAATGATTTCGTCAGGGGGCGCGTCTGTCAACACTGTTGAACATGTGCTTTCGGCGTTGCATATGTGCGGGGTGGACAATGCTCTTGTAGAAATGGACGGGCCGGAACCTCCTATTCTTGACGGCAGCGCCGATCCGTATGCTGCTCTTCTGGACGAAGCGGGCCTGCGGGAACAGGATGGGGGATCCACGCTTATTGAGATTG
>CAZGYO010000379.1:0-2340 GCA_964530455.1 uncultured Victivallales bacterium | reverse complement strand
GCCGGCAACACAGCATTTGCCCATGCCACGGGCGACAACCGCAGCGTGCGAAGTCATCCCGCCGCGGGCGGTGAGTATGCCTTTGGCAACATGCATGCCGCCGATGTCCTCGGGGCTGGTTTCTATACGGCAGAGTATGACGGTCTTGCCTTCTTCCGCCCATTTCTCGGCGTCATCGGCGGTGAACACAACCTGTCCGGTCGCCGCGCCCGGCGAAGCGGGGAGCCCGACCGCGAGTCTCTGTGCTTTTTCCTCGGAACTCTTCACGAATACCGGGTGGAGAAGCTGGTCCAGTTGGTTGGGTTCGATGCGCATTACAGCTTCTTTTTCGTTGATGAGTTTTTCCTTAACCATGTCAGTCGCGATCTTGACGGCCGCGGCGGCTGTGCGTTTGCCCGTCCTTGTCTGAAGCATGTACAGGTTCTCTTTTTCTATGGTGAACTCAATGTCCTGCATGTCCTTGTAATGATTTTCAAGCTTGACTCTGATTTTGTCGAGGGTCTTGAAGCATTTGGGCATGGCTTCTTCGAGGGAGGGGAATTTTTCTTTCCTTACCTTTTCACTTACGCTCTGGTTTTTCGCCCATTCCTTCGATCCCTTCAAGGTGATCTGCTGGGGAGTCCGGATACCTGCAACGACGTCCTCGCCCTGAGCGTTGATGAGAAACTCTCCGTAGAAGTACTTGTGTTCGCCGGTTGATGGGTCGCGTGTGAACGCCACGCCGGTCGCGCAGTCTTTTCCGGCATTTCCGAATACCATTGTCTGCACGTTTACGGCTGTTCCGAGCAGGCCTCTGATCTCGTTGATCTGCCTGTACTTGATCGCCCGCGGGTTGTTCCAGGAACCGAAGACGGCGTCGATGCCTTCGCGGAGTTGCTCCATCGGATCTTCCGGAAAGGGTTTACCGGTCTGCTTTTTCGTGACTTTCTTGTAGCGTTTGATCAGTTCCTTCAGGTCCTCGGAAGTGAGTTGAGTGTCGTTTTCGACCTTTTTCGATTTCTTGACGGCATCAAGTTCATTTTCGAAGGCGTGGTGTTCGCAACCGAGCACGACATCCCCGAACATCTGGATGAAACGGCGGTAGGAGTCGAGAACGAAGCGTTCGTCGCCCGTGAGTTCGACCATGGCCTTTACGGTCTCTGCGTTCAGTCCGAGGTTGAGAACGGTGTCCATCATGCCCGGCATTGATACCGCCGCGCCGGAACGCACTGAGACGAGTAGCGGGTTCGGTCCCCTTCCGAAGGTCTTGCCGGTCAGCTTCTCGAGTTTCGCCAGCTGTTTCTTGATCTCCGGCTCGATGGTTTTGAACAGCTTGCTCTTTCCCATCTCATAATACTGTTCACAAGCTTCAGTCGAGATTGTGAACCCGGGAGGGACAGGAAGCCCGATCTCGGCCATTTCCGCGAGATTCGCGCCTTTCCCTCCGAGAAGTTGTTTCATGGATGCTTTGCCTTCGGAGTGACCTTTTCCGAAGAAATAGACGTATTTGTTTTTTGGCATTTTTTCTTCCTCGTTTTGGAGTTGCCATTTTTATAAAATTCAATCCGGACAAGTAATCATGACCGGAAGCGGTAAGATAGCTTAAAAGAAAATATTTGCAAAAGCGCCCACTCAAAAAGTCTCGAAAATGCGCACGACATCGTATTTGCGGGGATGCTTCTGGTAGTTCAGCAGTATGAAAGTGCCGTTGACCAGTATCGGAAAGCTCCGTCCCAGCAGAACCAGAGTCTTTCTTTCGGAGATCTCTTCGAACTTTTTTCGGACTTTCTCGTCGCTCAGATCGAATTTATAGACCTCGAAAGCTTCGTCCCCGGCATAGATCCTTCCGCCTTCCTGCGCGCCGATGGCCCGGAACTCGGTTATTTTGACTTCATTGATCTTGAGGCCTTCCTCGTTGTAGTGCCTGACAAGATCGGCAAGAGTTCTTTGATCCTTTTCGATGTCGCATCCGGAGACAAACAGCATTGCCGCCGCGGCAAGGCAGACTGCATATAGTTTCATGGTGATTCCCGTCTATTGATTTATGGTACATATTCAGTGAACCACGTCGGAGTCGGGGCTGAGACACTCGAAGACTGTCCAGTACTCACCCCGAGCAAACGATATGTACGATTTATGGCTGAATTTCAACAGCAACAGCGTTTACCCAGGAATCTAGCAGACGGCATGGCTTTGTCAAGTCCCGCTTTGTACCAGCTGCCTCCGATTCTGTGCGCAACCCGCATATTCAGATTCGGCAAAGCCGAATATGAATTAGTGCAAGTCGATGATAAGGCTAAGCTCTGGCGCCGGGCCGCCAGAGCGAGGAACGAGCGGCGGCGGTGCGGCGTCAGCCAGCAC
>CAZGYO010000378.1:0-2363 GCA_964530455.1 uncultured Victivallales bacterium | reverse complement strand
TGTTCGAATCACTTCTCGCACAAAGCCACTAAGCCACAGAGATATTTATTGAACCTCCTTCTTATACATGCGGACAGCGCAATCCACGACTATTTGCCCAATTTCATTTATCTGAGGCTAAATGAAGCAGCATGAAATGCCTTCGCAAAACATGGACATGTAGCAAATGGTGTAGTAACCAGCTATTTTAGTTAAATGCACTAAAAAGAGTTGTCTGCTTAACTCGCTTATATCAAGTAAGATAAAGTGGTACGCCCGACAGGATTCGAACCTGTGGCCTTCTGCTCCGGAGGCAGACGCTCTATCCAGCTGAGCTACGGGCGCGCACGGCAGGGCGTGTTTTTTAAAACTGCACTCTGGTTTTTTGCGAGAGTGCAGAACCCTTTGAAGGCAGATAATCTAGCGTGCAGGCTGACTTGTTCAAGTATATGAGCCTAAATGAAGCAGTTAAATTGCAAAAACATAATAAAATTGGCTCATGGCTTTGATTTTCTGCCGGCGTTGAGAGAGAGTGTGTGTGTGGAGTTCAGAAATTTCTGCTGTCATAGGCCCAGTGGAGGAGCGCCTGCCGCTGTTTTTTTCTGCATTCCAGATCCCCTTTGCTGCAGTTGTTTTTGATTTGTGCGATGTGTCGTTTCATGGCTTTCCAACGTTTGATCTGTCGTTCATCGTCGGGACAGCGTCTTCCCATATAGTACCTGCAGTACCACTGGAACCATCCGCGGGGGTCTTCGTGGTATATCCAAGCTTTTTCGCGCCACGCGGACAGGGGTTGAGAGGCGTTAATCCCGAAGAAGTTAAGTTCGGGATCATGTTTTTCGTGGCAGAGTTTCGCGTTTTTGAACCATTGTCCGGGGAATTCGTCCCGGCAGTCGGTCATATATTTTCCTCCGAACACGCCGAGCCCGAGCATTTCGGCCGGGGTCAGGTCGGGTTTGAATTCAGGATGGAAGTTTTCTCCCCGCGCTTCGGTCAGGAAATAGCTGTAGTTTTTCTGCATCAGGTCGTTTACGCTAATCTTTTTATTCATCCTTCAATTTCCCCATGGCGCCTGTGATTATTTTTATCTGCTTGCCGTTGTCGGTATTTTGAAGCGCTTTTTGATATTTTTCCAGTGCTTCTGAGTATTTTTTCTGCATGCGGAATGATTCAGCGAGCTGGTAGAAGTATTTGACTTTCTGATCAGGTTCAGGGGGTTCTTTGAGAGTTTTCAGTACGGTCTCCGCTTTGGATGGGTGTCCGCAGCCCAGAAGGGATACCGCGTAATTGAGAGAGAGCCCGAAACTTCTGTTCCGGAATGCGGGTGAGAACTCGATTAAGCGGCGCGCGCGGTCGAATCTGCCTCTGGCCATGAGGAAACGGGTAAGGTTTATCAGCGGCGAGGGGGATTCGGGAGCCAGGATACAGGCAGTAATATATGCATTTTCGACTTTATCGGCAGAGGAAGCTGAGTATTCGAGCATCTGGCCGTAAGAATTATAGTCTTCGCTTCTGAAACTGGCATCCGAACTTTTTGTCCACGCGAAAATCGCGAATACCAGTAGAGTTATTGCTGTCAGCCCGGCCAGTTTTTTCCGGATATCGGGTTTGAAAAGGGAGTTGCGTATAAAGACAAAAGTTCCGGCGGTCCCGGTCGCGAGAACCGGCAGCATGACTATTCTGTATCGCGAAAGAGGCATGAAGATAATCATAACGGACGCGAAACACAAGAGATAGAGTCCGGGGAGCAGGGCGCGGGTTCTTGTTTTTTTCATTGACAACGCCAGAAGCAGCCATCCGGTGAGGGCGGCGGGAATCAGGACAGAGGATCTTATGAGAAATGAGGGTACGGGCAGAAATTCCGAGATAAAGTGGAAATTTACATTGTTCGGCTTTTCGCCGGGAGCGAAGAATTCGATGGTGTTACGGCCCATCCGTGTCAGTATGTTTTGGACTTGTGTTTTTCCGCCTGATACGGAAGGATTATTTTGTTCGAGGCTGACGGATCGGGTCTCGGCCGACGCGGTAATTACATATCTTGAAAGGTATTGAATATTTTCGCCGAAAGGGCTGAAGGCCCCGCCTCTTGAAGCGTTGAACGCGGATATAAGAAGCAGAAGCAGCGCCGGGGAAAAGAGAACTGCCGCGGTTTCAGGCAGAAGTCGGCTTTTGATGCTTTGATTTTTCATGCGTATAAAAAGTATCCAGGCAGAAGCGAGAAGAAGCCATGGCAAACCGGATATTCTGACGCAGAAGGGCAGTGTTGCCGCCGCGGTTCCCAGAATCACCTTCAATCCTGGGCTTGAGCCGCGGATTTTCTGTACGGCGTAAAGGGAGAGAGAGCATGTAAACAGGAAAAGGGATTCGCGCAGGAGCAGGCAGTC
>CAZGYO010000377.1:0-2364 GCA_964530455.1 uncultured Victivallales bacterium | reverse complement strand
AACGGTCACCATCCTTGCGGCGTTATAGTGCCTGAGAACGGGGAGTTTTATTCCGGCATATCTTTCCGCGAATTTCGCGAGAGTCCCCGGCAGTGCGTTCAATGCTGAAACCGGCATTTTGCTGTCGTCGAAACGCTCGGAATGGCCCGCGAGTATCCGTTCCCCGTACGCGTAATGCGCCCCTTCGTCGAAGTTCGGGTTTTTAGCTGCGATACTCGCGCAGCAGATCACAAAAAAATAAGCCAGTAGCATAAAGACCGGGACAAAAAGTATCACGGAGGATTTCTCCAGGCACTCGATTCTTTGCTGTTCAATGTTCATACAGCCTGCTCTGTTGATAATAAACTGAAACCGGATTCCCCTTGCGGCCGAAAAATAAGCCCCGGAACCGCTCACACGCATATTTTATCCAAAGGGCGAAGCCATTGCAGTAGTTGCTACAGCATCATGCTGAACAGCTTCGCATCCGCACCGCACTGGCTTCTGGAAACAAGCGGGTTAAACATCCGGGCTCAGCCGGACATCTTCCGGACTTTTTCCATTATTGCGGGGCGCGCCTCCTCCATCATCGGTTTCAGATCCGCGTATCTGAAGGTGCGCCCTTCGAAATTCCGGTTCTCGAGTCCTTTCAGGAAACGTTCGCGAAATTCGCCGAAATAGCTTCCGTATATGTGGTAGCTGTCGGCCATGTGGACATAGCGTCCGAGCTTGACATCCTTACCGCTTGCCGCGGATATCTTCTCAGCGATATGCGCCTGGAGCTGTACAAGCGCGAACATGTTCATAAACGCGGCTTTGTATGCGTCGTTCGACCTGAAGCGTATATTGGTATTGAGATACAGTTTATCCTTATCCGCGGTAATCCTGCACCATATGCTCTGCAGGCATGCGGGATCGTAGCATTCGTTGTCATCCCAGACTTTCCAGGTTATGGCCTGCGCTCTTCTGGAGTAGGGGGTTTTTGCGAGTTTTTCGGCGATCATTGCGATCTGATCGTAAGCTTTTTGGAGTCCGGGAACGCTGTAATGAAAAAGTCTTTCGTTGTAGGTGTACTCCCATCGGGTATCCTCGGGGTCGTTCTGGTCACGGACGAGATGATTTTTTATTCCTTCCACTACTTCCATGGTGTATTCCTGCAGATCCTCGGGTCCTCCGGGAAAATCCATATGTATCATCGGCTCGGCAAGCGGGTTCTCAACGGTTATTATCATCGTCGAATCCTTGCTCGGCGGGTCTTCCGGTTTATCGTACTGGGTTTTTATTTCGCAGCCGTTTTCGTAGAGTTCGACCAGCGAGTTCTCCCATGCCTCGGCGATACCTCTGCCCGAAACGTGAAGTACTGGAATGCCGTTCATATCAGTTATCCTTTCCTGTGTGCAAGTTATTCTATTACAATGTTGTCTATGAGACGGGTCTTTCCGAAATATACGGCGACCGCGATGAGCGCGCCGTCTTTGAAATCCTCAACAGGTTCCAGGGTTTCGGAATCGACTGTCTCTACATAGTCCGTCCTGCCGCCGCCGGATTCTATTCTGCCGCGTATTTCATCACGCACGAGCCGGGCTGATTTTTCGCGGTTTTTGCGGACAGCGGCGGCGGCATCGCTCAGAGCACTGTATATCGAAGTCGCGTTAATGCGTTCTCTGTCCGAGAGATTTTCGTTTCTTGAACTCATTGCAAGCCCGTCTTTTTCGCGGATTATCGGGCAGATCACGATATCCACCGGGAAGTTCAGGTCTCTCGCCATTCTTCTGACGACCAGAGACTGCTGGTAATCTTTCATCCCGAAAAAAGCAATGTGGGGAAGCACCGCATTGAAGAGCTTGGCAACGATGGTCGTCACCCCCCGGAAATGACCCGGGCGGGATTTGCCGCAGAGGGGGCGTGAAAGCTTTTCCTCGACAACTGTCGTCGATGCATTTTCGGCATAGATCTCTTCCGTGCCGGGAGCGAACACGGCATCGACTCCGCGGGATTCGCAAAGAGCAAGATCGCGTTCAAAGTCGCGGGGATACCGATCAAGGTCTTCACCGGGGCCGAACTGCGTTGGATTTACATATACACTCACGACAACAACGTCGCAGCGTTCGCGCGCGGCGTCAACAAGTGAAAGATGTCCCTCGTGAAGAAAACCCATTGTCGGAACAAATCCGACGATCCCGCCGGCAGCGCGGCATTTTTCCGAGTACGACTGCATTTCTCTGACTGTTCTGTATGTTTCCATATACATAAAATTGTTCCCTCACGGCGAAATTGCAAAATGCCTGATGTATAAACCTGAAAAAAGCAGCCGCATCGCTCCGGTCCAAGCTAAACCCGGAGTGCTTCCACGAACGCATCTGCTCAACGATCTCCGGGGTGATC
>CAZGYO010000376.1:0-2382 GCA_964530455.1 uncultured Victivallales bacterium | reverse complement strand
AGAGTCAATACTTCCTGACAAAATTTGAACAATTCAGTGTCGGAAGTTTCAATAAACAGCTTGTTATTCATTATCGGCAGAAAAAGTCTGAGAAAAACGCACCATATCGAGACTTGTTTTCTTGAAAATCCGCGGTGAAACCGCATTGTTCTATATCGTCTGATGTTTAATGGAGATATAGATAAATGAGCGAAGACTGTATAAGAGCCGAAATAGGCGTATCCTTCGAATACGATGTATATTTCACCCGTGGCGTGTTTTGTTCCGGTAATGATATTTTTTTGGACTGGCTGAGATCGGACGCCGATCTCCAGCCTGTTCGCGTACTCTTCTTTATAGAGCAGTCTGTCGCAGATCATCATCCGGACTTGTTCCGGCTGATTGAGGCCAGGATGAGTGATAACCGGGATCTGTTTTTTCGGGTGTCCCCGCAGATAATTTCCGGCGGGGAACTCAAGAAGACCTTCGACGCGGTCGCGGATATATGTCGACGTATCCAGTCGGCGCGCCTGTGCCGGCATTCCTATGTCGGAATCATCGGCGGCGGCGCCTTTCTGGACGTGGTTGGTTTTGCCGCCTCGATCGTTCATCGCGGCCTCAGACAGATTCGTTTTCCGACCACCGTTCTGTCTCAGAACGATTCTGGCGTGGGAGTGAAGACCGGGTTGAACATGTTCGGACAGAAGAACTATCTCGGGACATTTGCGCCGCCGGCCTCTGTGTTCGACGATTTCGATTTCCTGGACACGCTCGAGGAGCGCGACTGGAAGGCGGGCGTCGCCGAGGCGTTCAAAGTGGCCCTGATAAAGGATGCACTCTTCTTCCAATGGCTCTGTAAAAATGCCGGACTTCTGAAATCCGGTGACAAAGAAGCCATGGAGTACCTTGTCAGGCGCTGTGCCGGGATACATCTGGAACATATTGTGGAAAACGGGGACCCCTTCGAGACGGGAAGCGCGCGTCCCCTGGATTTCGGACACTGGGCAGCTCACAAGCTGGAGATGATGACCGATGGCGCGGTGCGGCACGGAGAAGCCGTCGCAATCGGGCTGCTTCTGGATACACGGTACGCTGTCTCCGCGGGGCTGCTTGAGCAGCCCGTGCTGGATTCGCTGGTCGAGGCGTTTAATCGATTGGGGTTCGACCTGTATCATCCGTCTCTCCACGAGGGCGATGAACGCGCCCCGGTAATTTTTGACGGGATAGAGGATTTCAGGGAACATCTCGGCGGACTGCTTCACATAACATTGCCCGATGGACTCGGCCGGAAAAAGGAAGTCAACGAACTTGACAGGCATAAGCTGCTTGAAGCTGTTGATTATCTGCGAAAACTCACAGGCGGATCCGGCGATGCGCCTGAATGAAACTCTTCATCTTGCCTACAGCCTGAATGTTTTTCCCGCGGAAGGATGGGACGGCAGATTCGGGATTATCCGCGACAGGATATCAGTTGTCCGCTCGGGCCTGAACGATCTTTACTCCGGTCCCTTCGGACTCGGGCTCTGGCTGGACAACAGGTCTTCGCTGGAACTGAGCGATAAGCGTCGTCTCGCGGATTTCAGGGATTTCCTTAACGAAGAGGATCTTTACGTCTTTACAGTAAACGCGTTTCCTTACGGCGACTTCCATTCCGGATCCGTTAAGGAGAATGTGTACCTGCCGGACTGGCGTAGCGACGAGCGCGTCGAATATACTATCCGCGTGGCGGACATCCTCGCGGAACTTCTCCCCGAAGGCGTGGAGGGAAGCATAAGCACTGTGCCCGGCAGCGGGGAAAGGGATATCGGTAAGGACGGCAGACAACTCATATCCAGCAATCTCGCGAGAGTCGCGCGGCATTTGAGCAGCAAAGACCGCAATATACTTCTCGGCGTGGAGATGGAGCCGGGATGTCTCTGGGAATCTCCAGGCGAGTTTATTGCTTTCAGGGAGACCTGCCTGGACGACGAACAGGCCGCGAAATATATCGGGATCTGCTACGATACATGCCACCAGGAACTTCTCGCAGGCGGACCGGGGGAGGGGCTGCGGCATCTTCTGGATAAGGAAGTGCCGATAGCCAAGATCCAGTTCAGCGCGGCGCTTGAAGCGCCCGACGCGGATTCAAAAGAGTTTCTGAATGACTATGCCGACTCTATATACCTTCATCAGACGCGGGTCTGTTCACCCGGTAAAGAATACTTTAAGGATATTCCGCGGGCCCTGGAAATGGGTGACAGGTCACGCAACTGGATAGTACACTGTCATATGCCCGTCTATCTCGAAGACGCGGGCAATGGCTTGAAGGTTCGTAGATCGGAGATCGATGCGGTTCTGCGTCAGCTCAATGAAAATCCGAATATATGCCCGAGCCTGGAGATAGAGACATATACCTATAATTAC
>CAZGYO010000375.1:1292-2398 GCA_964530455.1 uncultured Victivallales bacterium | reverse complement strand
GCCGGAATTCTGAACTCGGGATTCTCCGGAATCATCGATATATTTTCTTTTCGGCAACAGATTGCGAGTGCTGCGCATAGTACTGCAAGGACAATCCCAACGGAATAAAGACTGATAGAGACAGAGCAGATGCCCAGCAGAAAAATGATCTGGAACAGCAGGACTGTCGAGATAATATATGCCGCGGGATAGTCATTTTTGAGTCCAAGCAGCCTGGACGCGAAATAGCCCGGCAGGAAAAACCCGAGAAGAATACCCGAAAGTATTATGATGCCCCACATAGCTTCCACTTTTCCTCTGTTGTTTTGCAGATCAAAAACAGGAAGATAAAAATAAGCGCTGACTGAAAGAATCCGGATAGAATTTTCAGCCTGTCCCCCAGGAATGTCAGGGCTCCGCCATGCCTGCTGAAATACCCGCCCCAGGTTTTGTTGTCTTCTTCGATCAGATGGCTTCTGATCCGGAAAAAGTAGTCGCGGATATACTTTTGCCGCACAGGGTCGCGAATCGTTTTGAGCAGAGCTTTCTCCAATCGTCCCGGAGCCTTTAATCTGTGTTTCTGACTCCAGTTCGTGGAAGCGGGAATGGATATTTCCGGGCTGCCTGAACCAAAGGGCTTTATAATGCCGGTGTCAGGGGAGTATATAGGGTGGTAATCATATATATTGCTGTTGTCGGTTTCCAGGTTCTGGATGCTGAACTGCAGAAAAATCCCCATTGAGAAGTCAAGCACAAGGGCCGAAATTATAAGTACGGAGAAGATTCTGGGGATAAGATAAAATGAGGCTGCAATAAAAGATATTCCAAGTATGACAAGCGGCTGCAGAGTCACATGGGCCACGCCGAAATGAACGACTATGGGATGAACCGCTATACCCGTAAAAGTACAGAATGACACGCATGAAATCCAGAATAAAAGATCTGTTTCAGGAGTTTTGCATTTTCTTGAGAATAAAACAAATGCCAGCATAAGGACACCGGCAAAACCAAAGGCAAAAGTAAAGCAGTGCTGGTAGATGAGAAAGCCCCAGTCACGTATCTGCCCCCAGGTATTATCCTGCGCGACAAAAGACATATCCACCGAGCTTATAAAATGCGGGACGAGG
>CAZGYO010000375.1:0-1282 GCA_964530455.1 uncultured Victivallales bacterium | reverse complement strand
GTATATATTCCGGCATGTGTTTATGATGAAGTCAAGGGTGTTTCCAGGTACGGCGTCTGCCGTGGTATTTGAAACGAAGGTTTTTTTCGGGCCGTATTTAAGAAGCGACAGCAGAAGCCAGGTGGCGAACAGGGAGAAACTGGAAGTAAAAGAAAGGGCGAACTGCCGGCATTTTTCCCTGGAGGGCCTTCTCAGCACATAGACCAGGTAAACCAGGCCGGCAAAAATAAGATAGACCATGGCTGAATAATGCGCGAGGACTCCGGCGGCAAGATTCACAAAGGCAAAGATCAGCCTGTTCCCGTTTTTCCTGCGCATTCCCGAAAGCAGAAGCCAGAAAGCGAAGCAAACAAAATAAGCCGAAAAGAGTTTAGTCCATAGATACGTGGCGTTCACGGAGAAAAATGGGTTGGCGCAGAGAAAGAGTACAAGCGGGAAATACCCTTTGCCGGCCCAGTATTTCGAAAAATATCCGTAAAAGAGAAAAAGAGGAAGCGCCGAACACATATTCAAGAGGAAGAATATAAGCTGAACCCTGTCGAATCCGTCGCCGTAAATATCCATAAAATACGCCGCTATCATGTTCATCATAGGCGGCCTTGCCGAAAGAGTATAATTACCGTATATAACAGTGTCATCCGGAAGTTTGTTGAGAAAGAACACCGAACGGTGAAGGTGCTCGAGCCAGTCGCCAGACCAACCGCCACCGGAATAGTTTCTTATCAGGCAAAGAAGTATCAGGTTCCAGACGATAAGCAGAAGCAGGGGAAACAGAATCCTCTGGACAGAGTATGATTTCAGGAAATCGAAATCCCCCCGTCTTGCCCCGCAGAGAAGAGCAAAAAAGGAGAAGACCCCCACCAGTACAGGCGCGGGAAACCAGACCGGAACGAAAAGGTATACCGCAAATTCAACCAGATATATGAAGATGAGCGAAAGGGAGATCGACATGCATATCTTTTCCAGCGGGTTGAGGCGCATCCTGGCGGCCACCAGTATCCCCGGGCTTATCAGCATTACCGGCATGGTACAGCACTGCGCCAGCAGAACAAGCATATCAGTCATTTATACTCCTGTGATAATTTTCCACTTCGATTCTTGTCAGATTCTACAAAGCTGCGGTTCTTTCAGAACGTTTTCGAATATGTAAGCCATTCGGGTCAGACCTGTTAATAAACAGGCCATTAACTCTAAAATATCGATTTTCATGAAATTTTCGGACTATCTTGCGGTCAGCGCCCTCACCGCGTAGGCTATCCATGGGACGGGCTTGATCCGGCAG
>CAZGYO010000374.1:0-2412 GCA_964530455.1 uncultured Victivallales bacterium | reverse complement strand
CATTCTTTCTCTCGCCAAGCCGCCTGTCTGCCATGCACGGCACAGGCAGGCCAAGTTCGCCAAGGGAAAGCAAAGCACATTCCAAAATCTTTCTTTGCGTTCTTTGCGCCTTTGCGAGAGTCATTTCTTGTGTTTTCGAACATTAACCTAATCCTGAAACTCGAAATTACAAAATACATACGGTAGAGCCAATTTCAAAACTGGCTCGGTAAAAAGACATTCCGCGCAATCAAAACACAATATATCTGGAAATGCGTGTTTAACGGGATAGATTTCGGTTGGATATTATATTCAGAGAATCTCGATACTTCATCCAGTTTCAAAGCAATCTTTACTGAGTTCGAGTCAAGCGGAGAGAACATGACAGAAAAAAACACATTTTACGTGACCACCCCTATCTACTATGTGAACGACGACCCCCATATCGGCCACGCGTACACTACGCTGCTGGCCGATGTCCTCGCGCGTTATCACCGGCTTCTGAACGAGCCGACATTTTTCCTGACGGGCACCGACGAACACGGACAGAAAGTCGAGAAAGCCGCCGCCGGCAGGGGCATCTCACCGCAGGAACAATGCGACAGTACCGTGGTCCGGTTCAAAAAGCTATGGAAAAAACTCGAGATAACCCACGACGACTTCATAAGGACCACTGAATCCAGGCACAAGAATATCGTGCGAAAAATACTGCAGGACCTCTACGATAAAGATCTCATATACAAAGACAGGTACAGCGGAAACTACTGCGTGCCCTGTGAACGCTTCTTCACGGATAAAGACCTGGCGAAAGGCGGGCTCTGTCCTGAATGCGGTCGTGAAACCGAGGAGATAATCGAGTCCAATTACTTCTTCCGCATGAGCAGTTACCAGGAATGGCTCGTAAAGTATATAACCGACAATCCGGGGTTTATCCAGCCGGATTTCCGGCGCAACGAGACGCTGGGCTTTCTGCGAAAGCCGCTGGGGGACCTGTGTATATCGCGTCCGAAAAGCAGACTTTCATGGGGTATAGAACTTCCTTTCGACAGCGAATACGTATGCTACGTATGGTTTGACGCTCTTGTAAACTACATAAGCGCCGCGGGATACGGTTCGGACAGCAAGAAGTTCGATAAGTGGTGGCCCGCAAGCTATCATCTCATAGGCAAAGACATTCTCACAACCCACACGGTCTACTGGCCCACGATGCTCAAGGCCATTGGCGTGGAAATGCCGCGTTGCGTGTTCGCGCACGGCTGGTGGCTTACCGGCCGCGACAAGATGAGCAAGTCTCTCGGCAATGTGGTAGACCCTATGGACATGGCGGAAAAGTATGGAGTCGACCCCTTCCGTTACTTCCTGGTTTCGGAGATGACTCTCGGACAGGACGCTTCGTTTACCGAAGAGGTGTTCGTGAGGCGCTACAACAGCGACCTTGCAAATGACCTGGGCAACCTTGTCAGCAGGGTCGTCAAGATGGCCGGCAAAAAATACGGGGGAATCCTTCCCGCCCCTTCCGATTACGGACCGGAAGAGGAGCAGTTCCGGGAGATCGTGCTCGATTCGGTTGAATCTATGCGCGACGCAACAGTCTCGATGCGGCTTGACAAGGGCATAGAGGGGATAATGACCGCGGTGCGGGCGGGCAACAGGTATCTCGAACGCCGCGCTCCCTGGAAGATGGATGCCCAGAAGGAAACAGAGGCGCTCGGCACAGTCATATACACCGCCGCGGAAGCTCTGAGAATAATATCCGGAATGCTTTTCCCGGTAATGCCCGGGAAGATGCGCGAAATCCGCGGCGCCCTGGGTATAGATGCCGGGGAAACCGGAAAAATCGACATCGACAAACTTCGCGAGTGGGGCGGGCTCGAGCCCGGAAGCAGATTCATCGACATGGGCCCGCTGTTCCCCAGAATAGATTCGAAAAAAAAGAAATCCGACGGAAACAGAAATGAAAAGAAACAGACTAAAAAAGGGGAAAGCGGAATGATAGATTTCGACGAATTCAGAAAAATGAGGCTCGTCACCGCGAAAGTAATATCCGCCGAACGGGTCGAAGGAACCGATAAGCTTATGTGCCTTGAAGTGGATGCAGGCGGAGATGAAGCCAGGCAGATCGTCGCCGGAATAGCCGAAGACTACAGCCCGGAAGAGATGACAGGCAGGAACATCCTCCTCGTGGCAAATCTGAAGCCGGCGAAGATTCGGGGCGTCGAATCCAACGGCATGCTGCTCGCCGCCAGGTCGCCGGACGGATTGAAGCTTATAAGCGCCGATGGCGAACCCCCTCCGGGGACCGAGGTCTCCTGAAGCGCCTCTTCGTTCCGCGAACTTCGCCGTAACCGGCAAGCGACGGAGTGAATAGCCGCCTTATCTTTTTGAGCCAATTTCAAAACTCTCCGTGGCCGCGCGGCCTGCCATTTTGGATGC
>CAZGYO010000373.1:0-2422 GCA_964530455.1 uncultured Victivallales bacterium | reverse complement strand
GGACCAGTCGGACCCGTGGCCTGCCTCGGCGGGCTGCATGCCGTGGTATGCGCCGAGACCAATCTCAGCGCCTCGTTCCTCCACGGTCACATTCCCGAACCTGAAACACGCGCAGAGCCAGGCGTAAAGCTCCTGGTCGCGGTCAGGATTATTTAAAGAACCTGAAAATCCGAATATACCTTTATCTGGATCATGCGGATATGAATCTTTGTTACCCACCTGCATGCCCATATCTTCTTCCCATTTATCCGGGACACCATCGCCGTCTTTATCAGGCATTGGATCTCCATTATTAATTCCTTCAATTCCTTTTTCCGTCACTTTCCTACAGATGTCGTGTGTCATTTCGTGTGCGAAGATGACGTTGACGGACATGGGTGTGAAGACGGAAGCTTCACCGTTTGCCTTTTGGTCTCCGGGATCGTATTGAGCTTCGTAGGCAGCCTGGAGCGTGATTCCGCTTGTCTTGAAATCAGACCTGTTCATAGGTTGCCCGTTGTTGAACACCTGCGGCAGGCTCTGGATTCTGTCCTGGAAATTCGATGCCGCGCCCTGGTACAGCGTGATTACGCCTATAAAATGTTTTCTCGGAAGATACCAGCCGCGTGAACCGAATGGATCATCGTTGGTTGGAACGTCTGGTCGCACACCCGTTTTTGAACCCGCATATTGGATTACCGGATCGGTTTTGTTTGCTTTGCGAAAGCTTTTGGCTTCGTCGTCTGTCGTATATCTATACTCGCAGGCTCCTTTTCTGCGACTGGACCAGTAGTAGTACCAGTTTGGCTGAGCTCGTTTCCGACGAGAGAAAAAATCGCCAATTCCCCGGTAAACGCTGTCCACGCCTTTCAGCCCAAGTCTTCTGGTTCTGGCAGTTCCGTATCTGGGAAAGAATATCATGAAATCCCTCTTGTCGACGACCGCCGCAGGGTCGTCGGCCTTGACGATGGAGATTGTCTTCGAGCCGAAGTCATCCGAATCGAGGGGCATGCCCTTGAAGCTTATATGACTGATAAACTCCCCGGTATTTGTATCGTAGTTCCGCGGGTTGACAACACCGAACTCCTCCTTGTCCCTCTCGTCCTGCTCCCAGTTGTAGACAACCCGTACATTCTGGTTTTCACCTTTGGCTTTTTTCTCGGGTATGGAGTCGTCTATCCGGCTGGACAAAGCAAGCCGATGTTTTTCGAGTATTTCCGCGGCCTCGTCGAATTTCACAACCGGAACAATCTTTCCCTTGACGTAAACTGTAAACTTGCCGTCTTTGTCATAGACAAATCTTTTAATTGCCGAGCCTTCTTTCGTCTCGTGAAACGATACCAGTTGGATTCCCTCTTTTTCGGCTCTGCCGGTAGCGATGTTGGAAGGTTCTATTGGTTTAGCCACGTTATATTTTTTGTCTCTTGCTTGAAGTCGCGTTCTGACATTTCAAATATTTTCCCCGCTACATTTAAGACCACCCTATTGCCGCCTGTTGGTTCTGGAGAGGCAACAATTATTGTGCCGTTTGGAGAGTTCGTTGTATGACCCGGCTGATATAGAAAAGGTTTCCTGTTGTCCGAGACGTAGTATTCTTTCTCAACCAGGTAAGCTTCTTTCAACGCATTCATGTTCCGCGGGAATTTGCCGTCGTAGTCCTGAGCATACATGCGCAACGCCATACTTATCTGCTTTAATTTTTTCCGATTGTCCAACGGCCCGACTTCACTGATCGCCTTCTTGATGTCTAACAATACGTTTTTGATGATCTCCTTATGTATACTATTGCTCCATTCTTTTTTGTTTGCTTCAATTGTTTTGTAAATCAGTTCCAATTCATTGATACTGCGGCTGTCAAGAACGGAAAATGAATCGACCGGCAAGAATGTATTATACTTCAATGGGTGGACATATTCCGTTATCCCCGGAAGTATTTTTTCGAGTCTCCGCCATTCTGCAATTTCAATTTTCCGCCTATTGCCTTCCGCTCTGTAATCTTTCAATATATCGTCCATTTCAGAGAAGTCCGGATACACTGAATTGATTGTATCTGCTATCCTGAGTCTTGTTTCCTCATATGGGTGCTCCTTGCTCTCCTGAATCAACTGAACATCCGGAACAAACATATCTCTTAATGGAAACATGTCTTTTTCAGAATCATCTGCAAAGTAAATAAACTTGGGATGATACCAATCAACTACATCAACAAATTCTTTAAGCAACGATATATCCTCTTTTGTTGAAATGGAAAACAGCGTTTTCATAAATTCCATATTTTTTATTCCCATATCCCTGCAATATGACAGTAATATCGGCAGGCTTTTGCGGGAGTTTAAATATGAAAGATACTCAATATCAACTTCTTCACGCTTCAATTCAAGATCATTCTCAATAACGGGAACAATCAACTTGCCGTTGTTTGTTGAAAATAGAGGTATCAGAT
>CAZGYO010000372.1:0-2455 GCA_964530455.1 uncultured Victivallales bacterium | reverse complement strand
CCGCATCGGCCTGCCTGAGCGACTACGCTCGCAGTCAGGCGACGCACAGGCAGGCAGCCACGGAGAGTTTTGAATTGGCTCAATAACCTATTATATTGTGTTCTTGTGTTGAATGTCACAAATTCACGAAGGAATAAAAAATGACAACAACCCGTATTTCATCGATGATATCGGCGCTCTGCATAGCCTCCGCGACCACGGCTGCCGAATACCCGGAACTCCATAAGTATTCCGGAGACAGTTCCGTCTGGGGAAAACATATACAAAGGACAATGGGTCTTCTCGCGGAAAGCCGTCCCGACCGGCACAGACCCGTCAAAATACTCTTTTACGGGCAATCCATCGTCGGGGGCCAGTGGCACATATGGGTGGAACGCGAACTTCGCGAAAAGTACCCGCACGCGGATTTGACAGTGGAGAACAAGGCGCTTGGCGGATACTCGTCTACTTACCTGGTAAAGACAGTGGAGCACGACATTATAATCTCGCAGCCTGACCTTGTTGTCTTCCACGTCTACGGCGACCACATCCGCTACGAGCAGATCATACACAGCATCCGCGGACGCACGGCCGCGGAGCTTATGATAATGACCGACCACTGGCACGGCAACACACAGAAAAGCGACGGGTCTTTCAAGTTCAGCGAATGGTCGCGCTTTTACGACAAATTTCTTCCGCTTGTAGCGGACAAATACAAGTGCGAACTTGTTGACGTGCGCTGGCCCTGGAAGGAATACCTGGAAAAGAACAAGCTGAAGACGACGGAGCTGCTGAAGGACAATGCGCATCTGAACGAGCACGGAAGCTGGCTGATGGCGCAGTTGGCGCTTCGCCAGATGCTCTACAGGCCCGAGCTGATGACAGACACAAGCAGGGCCCTGGTCAAGAGCTTTGAGGTCGGCAAAGCGGGTCCGGCCTGGAACGGGAACGAGCTCGAATTCGAGTTCGACGGCGCGAGAGTGGATCTGCTGCGCAGCCATGCCGGCGGGGCTGCCTGCAGGGTTTTCATAGACGGCGAAAAGCCTTCCGGGATCCCCGAACTGACCCGGCACACCCGCACAACAAGCATTGCGGAACCCTTCGAGTGGCCGGAAATAATGCGTGTCGGCTTTGAAAAGATTCCCGACCCGCAGATATGGACGCTCAGCCTGGAGTCCATAGACATCGAAAAGGGCGAGATAGGTTTCAGTCTTGCAGGAAGCGTTACGGGACCCGACGGCTCGGGCTCGAGCGCCGAGGACTTCCTCTCTGAATCCGGACAGGTAAGCATCAATTCCGAAGACTGGTGTACCAGGCGCAAGAAAAAGGCCTTTGAAAGCGGTATCATCAAGCCCGGCATGAAGATCCGGTGGAAAACCGTGAGGATCGCCGAAGACTTATATTTTCCGCACGGCCTGCTTGAGAAGGACAGGCTTGCAGTCCATAGCCTGGCCCGCGGACTCAAACCAGGAAAACATACCCTTAAACTCGTCTCCGACGGCATAGCGCCGCCGATAACCCGGTTGCGCGTCTACCGCCCGATGCTCTCGGGCGTCCCGTTCAGTGACATGAAAATCAAGCCGGGAGACGCCAGGCTCGATAACAGCGAATACGAGGAACCCACGCCGCTGGACTGAGCCGGGTCAAGGCTTGACTTCGAGCCTTTTCGACTTCCAGGCGCTCCAGCCGTCACTGTCGGTCAGCCTGCATGAGACTGTATAGTTTCCTGGGAACGGGAAGGTGTATTCTGCTTCAGGGCCGAAAGCGAATTCGCCTGTATCGAAATCCCAGTGGTAGCGTATTATTTTTTTGCCGCCGGCCCCCTCCCCCGCGGCGCTGAAAAGGAAAGCCAAAGGGGATCCCGGTATTTTCTCGGCGCTGATTCGGAGCGTGGGCTTAGCGCTGCGCGGCGAGTGCCGCGCGCAGAGCATGGCATAAGCCATGAAGGTCTTGGCCTGGACAGACAGCCTGGATTCCTGCAGGACGTTCCAGCAGTCAATCTGCCGGTAAGCGAGCGGGATTCGTCCGCGTCCGTAGAATGAAATGGTGTTGTAGTCGCCCGTATCCCATCTTTCCGGATAAAAACCGGTAGGGATACCCGTCAGAGGCTCATATATGGAGTCGAACTCGCTTGCGGGATCCGGGAGTATAAGCGGCGACCTCCACCCGGTTCCGCTGATCGCGCAGATGTTGTCAGGATTGTTTCCCTGTTCGCGGTCGCAGTTGAAGCACGCGGCACGGAAAAACTCGTCTCTTTGTTCCTCATCCGCGATATAGCGGGCGAGAACAAGGTCGTAGGTGGCAAGGTCGCAGAGAAAGAGCCAGGCGTAATACGTCCGGTGATCGGTCAGTTCCTCCTTGAGGGTCTGTTTAAAATCCCATTTGTGAATCCAGTCTTTGACTTCTTCAAGGACACCGATGTATGCCTTGCGTAGATCATCGAGCGTTGCGGGATTCTTTTCCTTCCTGGCTGAAA